>NC_017542.1:757500-932500 GCF_000237325.1 Paenibacillus polymyxa M1 | reverse complement strand
GAACAATACTCACCATAACCAGATTACAAAGCTTGAAACCAACAATTGTGATAAACAAGCCAATACCAACTGTAATAGCAGTTTTTAAATTTTCCGGAACTGCAACAAGCAGCATCTGTCTTACCCGGGTAACGGTTAAAATCAGAAAGACGATACCGGATATAAATACAGCGCCAAGTGCCGCTTGCCAAGTAATCATCCCATTAGAACTCAAGACTACAGTCATAAAGTAAGCATTCAAGCCCATCCCTGGCGCCATACCGATTGGCACATTTACAAACAAGCCCATCAGAATGGTAACTAAACCTGCACCTACTGCTGTTGCAAAGAAAACAGCTTCACTAGGCATCCCCGCTCCAGTTGGTCCCAAAAAGGTATTGTTGACCACTAGGATATAAGCCATGGTCATAAAAGTAGTAATCCCCGCAATAATCTCGGTGCGGACGTTTGTGCCATGTTCCTTTAATTTAAAGAAACGCTCCATGAGTCGTAATTCCTCCTACGCAAAGCATACTCGTATTGTTGTCGTTCACTTGCTGTAATATTCGCCTTTATATACGCTATATTACATCCGTTATTTTAGGCTCTCGCCTACGGCTTGTCAACAGAAAAAACGAATGTTACAAATTAAACACATATGTATTGTTCGGAAAACAGATAACCCGCGAGCTATTATACAGCTGGCGGGTTATCATTTAGAATAATCAGATATTTTTGTACTTATCAAAAGCATCAGCTGTATCCGGTATATTTTCCAGATAAACGATCTTCCCTTCTGCATCCAGTCAGGCTTTGTCCACTCCAGTAAGTGTATAAACTTCGCCTGTTGCCTTTTTACCGCACACTGCCCATCTAGTTTGATAGGTATCAGCTTCTTCAGCAGATTAATCGTTCTCTACTTACTTGATCATCTTTTGCTAAATCGTAGCAATAAAAATATTCTTCTAAAATCTTCATCAAGTGGCCTCCAAAATATTTTGTCCTCGCACATTTCACATATTCTTCACATTGCTAGACATACGCTGTAGTGCATCTGTTAAAGCCACAATTTCCTCATCTGCAAACTTATAAAGGAACTTTTCTTGAAAGGCTTGTCTTTGCTCTGTCAAAACTTGCAGCTCTTGAATTCCTAATTCGGTTAAACGTATATAGGTTACACGCTTATCCTGCTCTTTTTTACTTCGTAAAATCAGACCTTCCTCCTCCAGCCTTTTCAGATGCCGGGTCACTGCTGCACCATCCAGAACGAGCAGATGTTGAAGCTCCAGCTGACTTAGTTCCTTACGATGATCAATATGATACAAAATTTCGACCTTGGTGAAGCTGGTTTTTAGCTGTGCTTCAAAAGCGTTATTCATTTCTTTACACAAAAGATGCATTCGATAAAATAGCTGGCTTTTTTCAGAGCAATGTTTGATGACAAACCCTCCTCCTAATACTTGACCCATCAATTGATTCATCAAGCATTATACACCCTCACTAAAAATAAACAAGTCCTGAGACAAGTCTATAGACAAATCCTACAATCCCAAAAAAATGCTCAAGCTAAACGAATAGCCGCATTCTAGAATTTATAGTTAAGGTCATTCGATGTCTTTCCTACTCTATTAGATCGTATTATTGATTTCGATAAATTTATGTTCAATTGCTGTCATTTCGTGATTGGGACGGGATATTAAATATGTATCCATGTAGCCAAAAATTGAAGGAACCGGTAAATAAGACGTTACTTTAAATTGTCGCGCCAGCTTTTTGGACATAAGGGTAATTCCCATTCCCATCAGAGCGAATTCTACCATCGTATCAAATATTCCAACCTCAACAACCTCGCCATGGGTCAATTGCATGTCCTGATACATCTTCTCTAAATGCCTGAGGTACAGGCAGCTATCCGACAATATGATAATAGAAGCTCCTTGCAGTACCTGTTGGAGATCCGAGCCTTCGTGTATACCTTTCCCCACCAGCACAAGCTCTTCACGGCATATTTTTTGATAATGAATATATGGGTTGGTAGGATATCCTGTAACAAAAGCAATATCAAGCTCGCCGTCGAGGATGAATTGCTCCATTTCGGTGGTAGTTCCGGTTTTTAATGTCACCGAAGCCTGCGGGTACATCTCATATACCTTCGTTAGCGCCCTTGTTGTTTCGCCTGCTACAATGGACTGCATTGTGCCGACACGCAATTTTTCCTCCTGGAGTCTCATTTTCATCTCTGTGTCTTGCCATAGCAGTAAAATTTGCTTGTACTGAGCATATAGAATTTCGCCTGCGGGTGTCAGTTCCATACCACGAGGCTTTCGGTAAAATAACGCTGTGCCGTAATAAGCCTCCAGCTTCTTTATTTTAGCTGTCATATTCGATTGCAGATGATTCAGCTTCTGGGCAGCTTCTGTTAGACTTCTAAGTTCCGCCACTGAAACGAATGCCTGCATATTCTGAATATCCACCATTTCATCTCCCATCAAATAAAATGATATCTATATCATTAACAAACATTATTCTTTATGAGTTAAGTGTATTATATTGGGCTTGAGCGGTATTTACTACCCACATTTTAAAATCAGGAGGGATGGCACATGGTACAACAGAAGATTCGTGCAGGTATCGTAGGTGGTTCAATGAATAACAAATGGGCCAGCCAAACTCATATTCCGGCTTTGCTCAAGCACCCGAACCTGGATATTACAGCCATCGGCACTTCCCGTATGGAGAGTGCACGAAAAAGTGCAAAAGGCGTGGGGGCGTCATTAGCTTTTGACGATGCGAAAAAGCTCGCAGCTTCCAAGGAAGTGGACATGGTCGTGGTGAGCGTAAAAGTTCCCCATCATAACGAGGCCGTAATGGCGGCTATTCAAGAGGGGAAGCATATTTTTTGTGAGTGGCCTCTGGGAGCCAACACTGCGGAAGCTGCTGAAATGGCTAAGGCGGCGGAACTGGCGGGCATTCATCATATCGTCGGCTTGCAGGCACGGCAGGATTTTGAGGTTCAAACCATGAAAAAGCTGGTGGAAGACGGGACAATTGGTGAAATTGTATCCTGTCATATGCAAGTAGCTACTTCTGGCAAAGGAGGACGAACAGATCAGGATACGGCATACTTGCTGAATAGAGCCAGTGGTGCCAACCTACTAACCATTAACGGGGGACATTCTTTGGATGCACTGCAATACATCGTTGGTGAATTCCGCGAGCTATCGGCCATCACAGCATCCCGTTATAACGAAGCCATTATTCAGGAAACGGGTGAAATCATTGCCAAGGATACAGCCGATCAAATTCTGATTCACGGGCTGTTGGAAAAAGGAACTCCGGTATCGGTTCACATTCAGGGCGGGGTGAATTCTAAATTTGAGCTAGAGATTCAGGGGAAAAAGGGCAGTTTGCGTTTGAGCCAGAATCCTTCGCTTGGACATGTTCAATTTGGGAATCTGACGCTTGAAAAACTTGTATATGATCAGGGAAGTCATCAAAGTTATATTCCTAATGGCTTTTTTGAACCCATACGCATAGCTGCTGAACCTGATGGCTGCTTAGACTTTCCCAAAGAAGGAGTAACCCTGAATGTAGCCAAGGCCCATCATGTATTTGCCGAGGATATTTTGACGGGCACCCGTCTCGCCCCCGATTTCAACCATGCACTAAAGCTGCATCAGCTACTGGATTGCATTGAGGAATCGGCTGCAACCGGCAAAAAGATTATATGGTAAGGTAGATTTATAAAAAAAGAACCTTCAATATCAAGATAGATGTGGAATTGAAGGTTTTTTATAATATTAATCAGTTGAAATTCTCCTTTATTTAATAAAGTCATGCATTCTCGACTTTTATACTATCACCTTCAACCAAAATAAATTCCGCGTTGCTGATTGGATATAAATTTAGTTGGCTGCCATATTCCTCAATGATGTTCTCCACCGCTTTTTTAAACGGGATGTTCGTATGGTGGGGGACTGGATAGAATTCAATTATTCCGAGCGCAGCAAAAGAATCCAAAGCAGGCGCCTCCTGCACATTGTCCATAAGTCGGACATACTCGATATTCGGTGATAAAATCATCGAACCTGCCGATTCGCCTATATACAACTTCCCTGCATTAACTTCTTCAGCAATGATTTTGTCAGCCCCGCTTCTTCTTAGCTCTTGAAGTAAATAAAATGTGTTGCCTCCGGTAATATAAATATAGTCATTTTCTCTAATTTTACTTTCAATTTCATTCAATGTTGCTGTGCTGATTTCGATTTCATCCACGACTAATCCTAAATCCTCTAATGCTTTTTTCCCTGTATTCACATAAAACTTAACTTTCTCTGGAATACTTGCGGTGGGGATGAAAGTGACTGTTTTTCCTTCCAAGTTTTCATCGGCGAAATGGACTAAGCATGGTGCGACATCCTTAAATGAGGACGACAAAAATAATTTTCTCATGTCTTTATTCTCCTTAGAATAGCGTTTAATGAAATGGGATATGTAACACTCTAATCTAGATAAATTATAAAATATATTAGTATCAAAACATGACACCATTAGAGGATGACATGAAAAAATAAACGTTTAATTCCATACTTGCTTTAAGCTATCTATAGCTTAAAGCAAATAAAATCATATAAAAAAAGGAGACATTACCATTGAATAATATCTCCTTTTTTCAGTCTTCATATTCCGTTTTGTAACAACAAATGAATTTATATCTTCGTAACATGAGTCAATACTATTCGCCTTTAGCTAAAACCCAATTGAGGTTGCCGTGTCCGTGTAGTAAACTTTCCCGAGCATAGGTTCGACCTTGCCCCCGTAAAAAAGACTCCAACCGCATAGCGATAGTTCGCCGATGCGGAGGAGCCTGATGTTGTATTGGTGAATCTCAAAGGGTTCGTGGTTAAGATGCGGGAGTCTCCACGCTTATTCCCACTCGATTGTTGCTGGTGGTTTGGACGTTACGTCGTACACGATACGATTGACGTTGTCCACTTCGTTGACGATACGAACGGAGATTTTCTCCAATACGTCCCAAGGGATACGTGCCCAGTCCGCGGTCATGCCGTCGATCGAGGTTACTGCGCGAATACCTACAGTGTAGGAATACGTACGGGCATCGCCCATAACGCCAACGCTCTTCATATTCGGCAGAGCGGTGAAGTATTGCCAAATTTCCCGATCCAGACCCGCTTTGGCAATCTCCTCGCGCAAAATAAAGTCAGAATCACGTACAATCTTGAGCTTGTCCTCTGTTACTTCGCCCAATACACGGATGGCAAGACCCGGACCTGGGAATGGCTGACGCCATACAATTTCGGCCGGAAGTCCGCATTCTTCGCCGACTTTACGCACTTCATCCTTGAACAAAGCATTCAGTGGCTCGATCAGTTTGAACTTCATGTCTTCTGGTAAACCGCCTACGTTATGATGCGACTTGATGGTTTGCGCCGTTGCTGTTCCGCTCTCTACAATATCTGTGTACAACGTGCCTTGTGCCAGGAAGTCAAAATCATCGAATTTAGCTGATTCTTCTTCAAAGACGTAAATAAACTCGTTACCGATGATTTTACGTTTTTGTTCCGGATCATCCACTCCTGCCAATTTGGACAGGAAACGTTCACGTGCATCAATTTTGACAACTTTCATATCAAATTTACCAACGAACGTCTCCATTACACTTTCGGCTTCACCCTTGCGCAGCAGTCCGTGATCAATGAACATACATGTCAGTTGGTCGCCGATCGCTCTGTGAATAAGCATGGCTACAACGGAAGAATCTACGCCGCCACTTAAAGCGCACAGTACTTTCTTGTCGCCTACTTGCTGACGGATTTCACGGATTTGCTCTTCAATGAACGATTCCATGGTCCAGTTGCCTTCACAGCCGCACACTTCATACAGGAAGTTGCTAATCATCTCGTTACCTTGAACAGAATGACGCACCTCTGGATGGAATTGTACCGCATACAGGTTCCGCTCCAGATTACTCATCGCAGCAATCGGCGCACTCTCTGTTCCCGCATCCAGTGTAAAGCCGGTTGGCAGATCAGTAACGTGATCGCCATGACTCATCCACACGGTTTGACGGGAATCCAGTCCTTTAGTCAACCGAGCGCCCTCATTGAATTGCACGTCTGCTTTTCCATATTCACGCTTGCCCGCACGTTCTACCTTACCGTCCAGTTGATGAGCCATCAGTTGCATGCCATAACAAATACCAAAGATAGGGATGCCAAGATCATAAATTGCCCGATCTACCTGAGGAGCATTGTCTGTATATACGCTGGAAGGTCCGCCTGAGAAAACAATCCCTTTCGGCGCCAGCTCTCTCAGCTTCTCCGCAGGCGTATTGTATGGAAGGAGCTCGCTATATACGCCGAGATCCCGAATTCTTCTTGCAATTAACTGGTTGTATTGTCCTCCAAAATCGAGAACTACAACGATTTCATTAGGCTTATTCATTACCGTGCCTCCCTCAATTGTTCGTTTCATTATACGCAACGATAAAACAACACGTCAAGAAATCAACCATAGTTGAGTGGTCATGAAAAGATTGATAAAATAAATTGATTCTAAATTACTTAATCTGTCCGTAGGAGTGTACACAATGGATGTGCTGAAGTGGATCGCACAATTGTTCGAAGAATATGGATACGGCGTCCTTTTTTTCGGCTTGCTTCTGGAATTTATTGCCTTGCCTTTTCCCGGGGAAACTACGATGGCTTATGCGGGATATCTTTCCTATGCCGGTACCCTGGATTTCAGCAAGTTGGTGCTGCTAGCGTTTTTGGGCACAACCATCGGTATGACCATTACCTACTTTATCGGAAAATGGGCTGGACTCCCCTTTATTCAGAAGTACGGCAAATGGGTTTTGTTATCGCCGGACAAGCTTCAGAAAACACAAAAATGGTTTCAACGTTATGGATACTGGCTTATTTTCCTTGGATATTTCATTCCAGGTGTCCGGCATTTTACCGGCTATTTTGCTGGAATTATAGCTCTTTCTTTTCGTAAATTTGTCTTGTATGCTTACAGCGGTGCTTTATTCTGGGTCGTCCTCTTTCTAAGCATTGGCAAGCTGTTTGGTCCGCAATGGGATGCCATTTTCCATTTGGTTGAGCTGTACGCACTACGAATCGCAGCTGTCGTTGGGTTCCTCATCCTGCTGTATTTTATATATCGGTGGAGAAGCTTTCTGTTTGGATCGCTATACAAATCCAAAAAATCGGTAAAAACCAGCAACAAGGATGACACGGAATAGTCACACTCCTGCCGCCTTATGACTACAGACCCTTGCGTAATATATCGAAATCACGAAAGGTATTACTACATCCCCCGCTCTTCCAGCCGAGCCCACCATTCGCGGCTCCATCATGTTGGGCGCTCCCCTTACTCCAAACATAGACAATCCGATGATACCTTGGCTCTACGTCGTCAGCATACCCAACAATCGACCCTGTAAATACAATGGGGCCAAGCATAAATTCATATTTTCAGAGCATACTAAGCCAACAAACTCCAATATCGGAGGATTTTACGTATGCCGAATCCGAATAAAAGTTGTCCACTTACTCATGTATCCTCAAACTTAAAGGATAATGTAAATCATATCGAGAGCTCCTTTGGAAACAGCGGAGATGTAATCATTAAAGAGCTACTATGGATGCAGAAATGGCCAGCGGCTCTGTTTTATATCGATGGTCTGGTCAACACTCAATTACTTCATGATTCCGTCCTGCGTTCATTAATGCGCGTAAACGAACATCATGTACCGGAGGGCACAGAACCATTCGACTATTTGAAGGATCAAATTTTGATTGCAGGTAACTCGGGTAGTGTGGATGAAATGGATGCCTTATTCAATCAGATGCTATCCGGCGGTATTATCATTTTGCTGGACGGATACGCAAAGGGCATATGGATTGATGCGGTCGGTTGGGAGGATCGCAATGTCAGCGAACCCCAATCCCAAACCGTTGTACGGGGTTCCATGGAGGGTTTTACTGAAAATTTACGTACCAATACAGCTCTAATTCGTAGGCGAATCCGCGATCCGCGACTGTGGATGGAAACAAGACAGATCGGTCAAGTGACTCATACCAATGTAGCCGTGATGTATGTCAAAGGAATTGCTGACGAAGGGGTTATTCAGGAACTGAGAGAACGTTTGGACCGAATTGATATTGACGGAATTTTGGAAGGAGGTTACATCGAGGAGGAAATTCAGGATGAAACCTATACCCTGTTTCCCACCATTTATAACAGCGAGCGTCCGGATTCAGTCGCTGCCAGCCTGCTGGAAGGGCGAATTGCTATTTTGGTGGACGGAACACCATTTGTTCTGCTGATACCTGCATTGTTCGTTCAATTTTTCCAGTCGGCAGAGGATTATTACCAGCGTGCTGACATCAGTACGTTGCTGCGTATGCTGCGCTTCTTTTCTTTTTTTATCGCTATGCTTGCGCCAGCAGTATATATTGCGGTAACTACCTTTCATCAAGAGATGATTCCTACAAACTTATTGGTCAGTCTCGCTGCACAAAGAGAAGGCGTACCGTTTCCGGCTTTTGTCGAGGCGATGCTCATGGAAATAACTTATGAAATTTTGCGTGAAGCAGGAGTTCGAATTCCCAAGACCGTCGGGCAAGCCGTATCCATTGTAGGTACACTGGTCATTGGACAAGCAGCCGTGGATGCAGGAGTGGTCTCGGCGGCTATGGTTATTGTTGTATCAATCACAGCGATCTCCAGCTATGTTATTCCGGAAAACGGTCTTTCCATTGCGGTTCGTATTGTTCGCTTCGCCTTAATGATGCTAGCGGCAGCCTTTGGACTTCTGGGAATATTGATGGGGTTAATCGTACTTTTGTTGCACTTAACCAGTCTGCGATCGTTCGGAGTATCTTATATGAGCCCGTTTGGTCCCTATGTGGAAAGCGATATAAAAGATACGCTGTTTCGCCTACCTTGGCCTCGCATGAAGACACGGCCTCAATCCATCTCTATCCAAAATACAATTCGTCAAAAAACGAAAAAAAGACGGATTGGCAATAAATCGAAAACCAGAAGGGATCAGCCATGAAACAGACCATACATTTGTTCTTCGTCTGGGGACTGATTGCATTACTATTAGGTGGTTGCTGGGATCGTAAAGAATTAAACGAGCTGGGCATCGCTATTGGGATCGGAGTGGATATGGAAGGTGACCAGTATCAGGTGACGGCTCAGGTGGTCATTCCTTCGGCAGTAGCTTCCAAATCTTCACCAAGTGCAGGCTCGCCCGTCGTTACTTATGAGGCTACTGCGCCCACAATTCAAGAGGCTATTCAAAAAATGACGGATACAAGCCCGCGAATCATCTATTTATCTCATATTCGTATGCTGATTTTAGGTGAAGAGTATGCGAGAAGAGGAATTTCTGATGCGATTGAAGCCTTGATGCGAGAGCCTTTTACCAGAAGTGACTTTTATATTGCGATAGCCAAAAATAACAAGGCTTCCACGATGTTAAAGATCCCCACTCCACTGGAAAAGTTACCGGCCAATAAAATGTTTGCTTCATTGGATACGTTAACAAAAACATGGGCTCCTGCCACCAAAGTAACCATGGATCAACTGCTGAGCGACTTGGCTAATCCTGACATCCAGCCCACTCTGCCCGCATTGGAAGCTTTGGGAGATACAGAATCGTCCAATGAAAAAGGTGTGGATGATATCAAAAGCATATCTCCTGGAACCACACTGAGGTTCTCCGGTATCGGTGTCTTAAAAAAAGACCGCTTGCTGGGCTGGATCAATGAACAAGACAGCAAAGGGTTCAATTACATTCGAAATACGGTGGAATCAACTACAGGACACGTCGACTGTCAGGGAGGAGGTAATATCGCCTTATTAACCTTGAACAGCGAAACCCAAAGAAAAGTGATCATTCGCGATGGAGAACCTGTTATCTCCATATCCGTTACCAACGACAGCACAATACGAGAGGTCAACTGCCAGCATATGAAGTTAAGCAGTATGGCTGACATCAAAGAAATTGAAGCTGCAAGCAATGAAAAAATAGTTGAAATTTTGAGGCATTCTGTAGAGACTGTCCGACGTGAGTTTAAGTCAGACATTTTCGGCTTTGGTCAGCTGATCCACCAGTCCAAACCTGAACTTTGGAAACGACTAAAAGAAGAAAAAGAAAATCCATTTATGGACTTACAAATTGAATATAAAGCAAAGACCACGATCAAAAAAATTGGTTCCTTGTTTGAATCGTTCCAAAAAGAAATGAAGGAGTGAGCTTGGTGGAGGAGAAAGGGCGTATCAGCATTACAAATATAGCCATACTCGTATTTTTGAGTATTATCGGAGACTGTGTATTGGTATATCCCTCCCTCATTACTAGCATATCCAAGCAGGATGCCTGGATCAGCTCATTACTAAGCATCCCTGCAGGACTGGCTGTACTACTGCTATTCCTGCGGGTACATCAGCTATATCCTGATCTCACCTTTGTTCAGCTATGCGAGCGAATTTTGGGTCCGTGGCTAGGCGCCCTCATTTCCATATGGTATTTGTTCCATTTAATGATGAATTCAGCGATTTATTTAAGAGAAGTCGGAGATTTTATGAACAGCCAAACCTATGTGATGACGCCTCTTCCCGTGATCAATTTACTTTTAATCCTTGTGCTAATGTGGGGCATGTATATGGGATTGGAACCAATTGCGCGTACGGCTCAAATCTTATTTCCATTTTGCTTGGCTTTTGCTTTGTTTTTAATCCTGTGCTTGCTTCCCCAATGTGACAGTCAGCAGCTTAAGCCCATTATGGAGCAAGGTATTCCTAAAATTATGGAGGGCAGCCTATTTGCGCTCTCCTACCCATTCGGTGAACTAGCCTTTTTACTCATGATTTTTCCCTATGTGAACAAACAACCGGGTCTAAAAAAATCGGTTTTACTTTCCGGACTTGCTGCCAGCATTCTGTTAAGCGTACTACTCCTGGTTTCTCTCCTGGTGCTGGGTCCTTTTGTAACCGAACATAGCGTGTACACCTCTTATATGCTATCTAAAAAGATCAATATAGGAAATTTCTTACAGAGAATTGAATCCATGATGAGTACTGCCTGGATTATCACTACCTTTGTTAAAACCATTTTACACTTCTATGCCTTTACCTTAGGAATGACTCAGCTACTGCGATTAAATAATGTTCGGACCTTTCTTGGTCCTAACTTCATGATCCTGTTTGGTCTGATTATCGTGTCGGCGCCTAATATTACTTATTATCTGGATACGATCGTCCACGCCTGGATTTATTGGGATTTGACGGATTCCATTGTCCTTCCTTCGCTGCTGCTTATCGTATACAAGTTAAGATCGAAAGGCCGCCACAGCCTGGGACCCAGTTGATCCACACCCTTAACGGAAGGAGCCTTCACTGTGCTGATCACTACTGTTATTATCTGTATCGGTCTAGCCATTGCTGCCAAAGATTTGCCAGGCTTGTATCGAAAACATCGCTTTAAAGATATGTTCGTGTACATCATTATGCTCGGAATAGGCACATGGCTTAGTGTCCTTGCCGCCAAGTCAGAGGTTACGCCAAGCCCGTTGGTACTGATTGAAATCATCTACAACCCTGTTAACGCTTTTGTGTCACATATATTTGGTTTTTAGAAAGGAGACAGCCACATGTCAAAAAAAGCACGTATTAGCGTTCGGCAAGTGACTGTCCTGATGTTTATGAGCTTAATCGGGGATATGCTCTTAATCTATCCGACTATGATTACACATATTGCTCATCAGGATGCCTGGATCAGCTCCATACTGTCCATCCCGCTGGGCTTAATCATTATTTACGTGCTTATTCGCGTTCATGAACTCCACCCGAATCTTACACTTATTGAAGCGATTCGCAAAATTATGGGACCCGTGTTAGGAACCGTTGTCTCCTGCTGGTATCTGTTTTATTTTTTAATGAACACCGCTCTTATTGCGAGAGAGGTAGGCGATTTTCTGACTACACAGTTATTAGTACACACCCCTCTGCGTGTTCTACTCGCTATGGGAATATTCTTAATGGTGCTTACTGCGCTAATGGGAATTGAAGCTTTCGGTCGGGTTAGCGAGATGCTATTACCAGCATATATATTAATTTTCTCTGGTCTGATCCTTGCACTCCTGCCACAAGTTCAGCTTTCTAATGTACGGCCTGTTTTGGAAAATGGGCTGGCTCCTGTTGCTAAAGGAATGGTTCCAGGCGTGGCAATGCCTTTTGCCGGAATGTCCATTATGCTTATGGTTTTTCCTTATGTAAACAAGAAAGCCCATTTTAAAAAGGACATGTTGCTCGCTTCCCTTATAGGCGGAATCGTGATTAGTCTGTTTCTGCTGCTCTCTCTTCTTGTGATTGGACCCTTTGTGACTAATTACAGTCCATACATTTCTTCTGTACTCACGACAAAAATTAATGAACTGAATTATATTACACGCGTTGAATCGCTTGTTGCTTTAACCTGGGCACTGGCTGCCTATTTCAAGGGAGTTCTTTTCTTCTACGCCTTCACTTTTGGAACCCCCCAGTTGTTCCGAATTTCTAATAGTCGTCCATTCGTCATACCCGCAGGAGCGATTGTGTTTGGTATGACCATTTTGATAACCCCAAATGTGTTTTATTATGTAAGAACTCTTGTTTATCCGATGGCTGCCTGGCATTATACGAACGGCTTGTTCATTCCGCTTCTTTTATGGGTTGTTTACCTCTGTCGGCGAAAGTGGAAGCAGCGGCAAAACATATCTACACATTAACAAAAAACCTTTTGAAACCGAGCTTAAAAAGCATAGCCCGATTCCAAAAGGTTTTTTTCATAACTTATGCCATGTCCTGAATGTATGCCAGTGCTGCATCAATATGCCCTTTTACTCTTAAACCGCGCCATTCATGAACTAAAATGCCATTCTCATCAATAAGGAACGTAGAGCGAACAATGCCCATGTACTGCTTGCCGTACATCTGTTTTTGCTGCCATACACCATATGTTTCAGCCACCTGATGCTCTTCATCAGATAACAACTGAAAAGGTAGACCGTACTTGGCAATAAACTTGTCATGCTGCTTAAGTGGATCGGGGCTTATGCCCAGAATCACGGTGTTCAAACCTTCAAACTCCGCATGTTTATCCCGAAAATCACAAGCCTGGGTCGAGCAGCTAGAGGTTAAGTCCTTGGGATAAAAATACAACAATACTCTACTGCCGCGATAATCCGACAGCTTGACACTCTTGCCCTCACTACCAGGCAATTCAAAGTCTGGTGCAGCTTGTCCAATAACGGTCAATGTCGTGGACATCTTATCATCTCCTATCTTGTAGGGGTTCTTCTATCATCCACCCTATGAGCCAGCCCCCCGGTAACGCCGAATCCCCCAGTTCCAAGCCAGTAAGCCCAATGTCAGAAAAACAATTCCCATCACAGGAGTTAAGAGCGCCATATGGCGCATGTCCTCTCGTTGAAGGAACAGAGAAGCCGGATATACGCCAACAAAAGCAAATGGCAGTATCCAAGTCAGCACAACCTGAATAGCACGGTTATAGATCGTCACCGGATAACGTCCGTAACCCTGAATATTGTACATGAGCGGAATAATTCCTGTGGGCGCATCCGAAAAGAATGAAAGAGAAGTCAATATGGTGTATATACCCGTATAGATCGCCACGGCACTTAGACTCAAAACGATCAGCGCTGGTACGAACCACCACTCCATAGCCAAATCCATCTGTGCGCCGCTGATCCCCATAATAATCAGGCCGATCACTGAGCCGACCAGCGCGGGCGGGTCCACATTTTCAAGGAAAATCTGGAACAGATTATACGCAGGACGGGTCATTACCCGGTCGAGTTCACCTTTTACAATATAACGCTCGCTAAAGTTCCAAAGGTTAACGAAACAACTGAACAGTCCATAAGGAACCATAAAAAATCCGTAAACGAACACAACTTCGCTTTCACTCCAGCCACCCAAGCTGTTCGTATGCATAAAAATAACTAAAATAAAAATAAGATTCGTGGCCTGAAAGAGCAGATCCGAAATGACTTCTACCCAAAAATCGGCACGATAGGTGAGCCGTGATTTCATGTAATTTTTCAAATATTCGCTAATGAGACCCAAATAGTACATCATCGGCTTACCCTCCCTGCACGAACAGACGTCTGCGCGCCAGCCGCCAAATGATGATCATCGGCACGAGCAGAACGACCAGCCAAATGATTTGGATACCCAGCACATTCCATATGCCAACGCCTTTTACACGTCCCGTAAATACAGAGCCCGGCAAATAAGTAATTGCCTGAAACGGCATCCATTGGGAAACTGTCGCCAGCCAGCCCGGAAACAAACTGATTGGCAAGATCAACCCCGAGAACAGGTCTACGACTACGCGCTTCATGCGCATCATGCCCTCATTATTTTCAATAAAAAAGGCCGTCAATCCTGTAATAATATTAATCTGAGTATTAATCAGAAAGCTGAAAAACAGCATGACCAGAAAACCAATCCAGGCTACCGGGTCACTAGGAAGCTTCACGGGAAACAGCAGCATCGCAATCGCCATGCCCGGAATCATAAACAAGAGGAAGCGAAACATCCCCTCACCGAGTCCCTGCATAAACTTAACAAGTACATAGTTATAAGGTCGGATCATCTGAATAGCAATGCTTCCATCCCGAATGTCCGTCGATATTTCGCGATCCAGATTGTTAAAATAAAAGGCTCTCGCCATCCACGATACGGCTACATAGGTTGTCATCTGAGCAGCAGTAAAGCCTCCAATACTACCCGCATCGCCATATATCGCTTTGTATGTGAAATAATACACGCCAATATTCATGGAATAAATAAGTATGCCTGAATAATAGTTCACACGATAAGCAAGCATGGTGAGAAATCGAATACGAATAAAATCGGTATATACGCTAAGCATGAACTTTGGCCTCCACTATCGGATTGCCCTGGCGTTCTGCCGAGCCAGACTGATAGATACTGCGGACGATATCATCCGTGTTGGTTTCAATGATTTTGATATCCGTAATGTCCGTGCGGCCAACTACGTTAGCCAGCACATCCGATACATTAATATGAAGAGGAATCCACACCTTGGCAGCCAAATCGTTATCCATGGTCCACGTCAGCGGCATATCGGCTGTCCATGCCTGCAATTGCTCAAGCTGTGTCGTCGTACCAAATTGAAACCGTACTTCCCTTCCTGTCCCCCAACGATCCTTGAGATCATCCAGTCCACCATCATAAATGATATTCCCATCATCCAACATAATGACGCGCGAGCACAGCGCTTCAATATCCTGCAAATCATGGGTTGTCAGCAAAATAGTGGTCCCGTGTTCACGGTTCATGTCCTTCAAAAACTCGCGAATTTCGGACTTCACCATAATATCAAGTCCAATGGTCGGCTCGTCTAGAAAAACAATGGACGGATTGTGCAGCAAAGCAGCTACCAACTCACAACGCATCCGTTGTCCAAGGCTAAGCTTGCGTACCGGGCGACTTAGCAGATCCTGCAATTGCAGCCTCTCTACCAGCTCATCCAGCCTACGTTTGAAGTCTGTGGCCGGAACCTGATATACTTTGCGCAGCAGTTGAAAAGACTCGATCACACCGATGTCCCACCAAAGCTGGCTGCGCTGACCGAAAACAACGCCAATGTTACCTACAAATTTCTCGCGATCCTCATAAGGGACATATCCTCCCACCTTGAGATGTCCCGATGTCGGCACGAGAATACCTGTCAACATCTTAATCGTGGTGGACTTTCCGGCACCGTTCTCACCAATATAACCGCATATTTCCCCTTGCGGAATACGGAAGGATATATCTTTGACCGCAGCCACCTCGTTGTATTCGCGGGCGAATAAATCAAGGAAGGCACCTTTTAAGCCCTCGCGGTTTTTTTGAACCTTAAATGTTTTGCGCAGATCCTGCACATCAATTGCTAGCATGCTATACCTCTCAATCAGGATTTGTAAAATCCATAGTTAAATTGATTGTGCTCCAAAAAGAAATTATAATGTAATGAACTGAAAAGCGAAAGGGAGAGCATCCATGACAAGCAGAACCAAAAGGACGATATGGTCGGTTCTAGCCGTGGTAATCGTCGCGATTGTCGGCTTTGCCGTGTACTATTTTACATCCATTTATAATCAGCTGGATAATCTGCATAAAGAGGGTGCTAACTCCCCCTTCAAAAATGTAAAGCAGGTCGATCAGGTTCGTACGCCAGAACCGCCCAAGTGGGAAGGTACCGATATGGTCAACATTTTGCTGATGGGTGTCGATGGCCGTGGCATCCAGAAAGGGGAAGTCCCCCGATCGGACAGCATGATGGTCGTATCACTGGACCCCGTGAAGAAAAAAATCCACTTGTTCTCTATTTTGCGTGATACGTACGTGGATATTCCCGGCTACGGAAAAAATCGAATCAATACTGCCATTACTCATGGCCCCAATACGGCCATGAAGACGGCTGGCGATCTATTGGGCATCCCAGTGCAATATTATGTGTATACGGATTTCCAAGGCTTTATCAAACTGGTGGACGCTGTAGGCGGCATTGATTTTGAAGTGGAAAAGGATATGCATTATACAAGTAATGCGGATAAGCATGAATACGATATTGATTTGAAAAAGGGTATGCAGCATCTGGACGGCAACACGGCGCTTCAATATGTGCGGTTCCGCCATGATGCCATGTCCGACTTCTCCCGTTCCGGACGGCAACGGGCATTTTTGGAGGCCGTAGCCCAGAAAATGCAGACCACGACTTCCATTGCTAATCTGCCAAGCATTTTAGAGCAGGTTAACCCGTACATTGATACAAATCTCAGTGTTAACGATATGTGGAAGCTGGCGAATGTAGGGTACCAAAGCAGCTTTGCAGGCAGCGAACAGGTTCCACCGATGAAGCTGCTTGGAGAAGAAAATGTGGGCGGCGCGGCAGTTCTTACCGTCCGCGATCCCGAAGAACTGAAATCATATGTGCAGGATATATTTAATAATCCTCCCACACAAACACAGGAACAAAATAAGGATCAGAACGAAACGAAACAGCCAGATAGTGCATCGTCTTCCAAGACGGATAAAGCCTCCTTTACAGGGGGCAGTAAAACCAGTAATGAGGATGCTTCCACACAATCAACAACAAAGACAGGACAAAAAGAGCTATAATGATGTATGCAGGGGCAGCCGTGAACGCTGCCCTTTGGCGTGTGTATACCCTATTTTAATGAACGGAAAGGAAGTTTTGATGATGAAACGGGATAACTCCGAAGCACTATATAAAGAAGCCCTGGAGCATATTGTCGGGGGCGTTAACAGCCCTTCACGCTCCTTTAAAGCTGTAGGCGGCGGCGCTCCAGTATTTATGAAACGCGCCCAAGGTGCTCATTTCTGGGACGAGGATGGCAATAAGTATATCGACTATTTGGCGGCCTACGGCCCTATTATTACCGGACATGCTCACCCCCATATTACCAAGGCCATCAGCGAAGCGGCTGCGAATGGCGTATTGTATGGAACCTCGACGGCATTGGAAATCAAACTGGCCAAGATGCTAAAAGAGGCCATTCCTTCTATGGATAAAGTTCGGTTTGTGAATTCCGGCACAGAAGCGGTCATGACGACGATTCGTGTGGCACGGGCCTATACTGGGCGGAACAAGATCATCAAATTTGCCGGTTGCTACCACGGTCACTCGGATCTGGTACTTGTAGCCGCAGGCTCCGGCCCTTCCACACTGGGCATACCTGACAGCGCAGGCATTACAACCAACATTGCGAGCGAGGTCATTACTGTGCCATTCAATGACCTTGACGCGTTGCGTCAAGCTTTAGAGCGCTGGAGCGACGATGTAGCGGCAGTCATGGTAGAGCCGATTGTCGGTAATTTCGGCATGGTGATGCCGCAGCCGGGTTATCTGGAAGGGCTGTGCTCGATGGCGCGGGCGAATGGCTCCCTCGTCATTTATGACGAGGTCATTACCGCCTTCCGTTTCCACTACGGCTCAACCCAAACGTATGCAGGTTTGGACAACCATGATGCGATTCAGCCGGATTTGACCGCACTGGGCAAAATCATGGGCGGCGGTCTGCCGATTGGTGCATACGGCGGCAGCAAGCAGATCATGGAGCAGGTTGCCCCACTCGGCCCAGCCTATCAGGCAGGTACAATGGCGGGCAACCCGGCTTCGATCTCGTCAGGCATCGCCTGCCTTGAAGTTCTTCAAGGGGAAGGCGTGTATGAAGAGATGGAACGTCTGGCTGTGAGACTGACGGACGGTATTCAGTCTTCCGCTGATCGTTACGGCGTGCCATTGACGATCAACCGCATTCGTGGAGCGTTCTCGACGCATTTCTGTGATCATCCGATCACGAATTACGCGCAGGCGCAGGATACGGATAGCGAAGCGTTCGCATCCTTTTTCCGTCACATGCTGGATCGCGGTATTCATCTGGCTCCATCCAAGTTCGAAGCCTGGTTCCTCACAACAGCGCATACGGACGAAGATGTGGATGCCACGCTGGAAGCGGCGGACGATTCGTTCCGTGCGATGTCACAAGGTAAATAAGCAGAGCAGTAAGCGATAAAATATGAATAGGATGAGAGCTGGAAGTAATCTTAGGGACGGGTATCCGACCTCTGGGACTGCGTTCTGGCTCTTTTTCATTTCATAACTGTACCCGTACAGTTGCAGATTTTATGAATTGTGTCTGGTTACTCCATCCGGTTATATTGAGAGAACCACAAGTTGAGATCATGATTACGGAGGTTATTATGCACAGTCGTTCCAAAAATGGGGGCGCCTATCTGGCAGCTCTCAGCTATGCAGCTATACTTGGCTTTTCATTTTTATTTGTAAAATTGACGGTGACAGAGGCAAGCCCGCTGGATGTGATCGCCCACCGCTTTGCGTTGTCATTGATCGCTCTGACCATTCCAGTACTGCTTGGTTGGATCAAAATCAATATCAAGTTGCGTGATATGCTGCGCATTTTACCATTGGCACTGCTTTCACCTTTACTGTTTTTCCCCTTGCAAGCGTTCGGACTGATGAGTACTTCTTCATCGGAGGGTGGAATTATTCAAGCTACCGTTCCAATCTTTACGCTTCTGCTAGCCTCCTATTTTCTTAAAGAGCGCACAACAGTGCTTCAAAAGATATCCTTACTGCTATCTGTCTTTGGTGTCGTTTTTATATTTGTGATGAAGAGCGGAGCACCGTTAGCTTCCAATAGCTTTGGCGGTATTTTTCTGCTCGTGCTCTCTGCTATATGCCTATCTGGCTATAACGTACTGGCTCGTCCATTAACACAAAAGTACAGTCCAATGGAACTGACCTACGTTACCTCCATTTTGGGATGTATCGTTTTTAACTTGGCGGCCTTGGGGTATCATGCCATAGACGGTTCCATGAGCGCTTATACTGCGCCGCTGGTAAAGCCTGATTATTGGATGGCACTGGCTTATCTAGGCATACTATCTACCCTCGTCACCTCGCTGTTGTCCAGCTTTGCCTTGAAGTGGATCGAAGCCTCCAAAATGAGTGTGATCGGTAATTTATCCACCCTTATTTCCATGATAGCGGGTGCTTATATTTTGAAGGAGCAGCTTGCCTACTATCACATTATTGGTGCTGTGGTGATCATTATCGGTGTGGTGGGCACCAATTTCGGAGGAAGAAAAAGCTTCACGCCGATCAAAACAACTTCGGCTAAATCACAATAATGGGCTAAAAGCAGACAGGTGTTAATTTGCCTTCAAAAAAGAAAACTCCAAGCTGGGTCATTCCAGCCTGGAGTTTTCTTGTTTAACTTCATCGTTTTCGTGGACTAGACCGGATACGCCATGACACTCATTAACGCCAGCTCCGGCTGTGTCGTGTCCAGTCTGCTATATTGTACAATGATAGGCACGTCGCTAGTGACCGTAATTGCGTAAGGAATACCTGGCGGAATCCGTTCGCCGGACTTTTCCAGCGAGGCTGTTCGGATATGGCGGGTTCGTCTTCCTTCCACCACCTCAATCATTCCCTCCAACGGCTCACGGTCTTCAAAATAAATGTCTATGCTCAGCTTTGCCGCACGGTTTCCACAGTTCAGCACACATATACTCTCATGACTGAGCAGCTCTCCCCGGCTTTCCGGTGGAATATATCCATCGGGGATGACCCAGAATAAACTTCCTCGCGGCTGGTTAGCCGCCTTTTCCTGAGACTGTTCAGGTTTTCCCATGCCAATGGCCTCCTTTCAGCTATGAATACCTTCACACCTCTAAAGCCTTTTTTACCCGTATGGGTTCTCTTTGGTACGCAGCAGTTGAGCCAGAAAAGCAAGCGTCAATCCCTGGCCCCATCCCTGAATGCGTTTGTAGGGTACGTTGCGATAGCCATCTATATCGTTCATTACAGCAGTTCCAGCGGATACGCCAGTCACTGTGCCATCCTCTTTAATGCGGGAAAGGATGCCGTCGATCGCCTTTTGCGTGTATTTGTTAAACAATCGGCCCTGCATAAGGAAAGCAGTCGCAATCCCTGCCGAGCCGGAGGTTTCCAGATAAGAGGTATCATCATTCAGCACTGTATGCCATAGTCCTTCTGGGGATTGCAGCCGCACTAGTGCATTGAGTTGGTCACGCAGCGAGCCGTCAATGATCATATAGGATGGATGCTGCACCTCCACACATTTCAGCGCCTTGGCCATCGTGAGGGCTGCCCATGAATTGCCGCGCGCCCAGTATATTCCCGACATGCGGCTTTGGTTCGCATGATCCCAGCCGTGATAATACAAATTCGTATCCGGGTCCTGCAAAAATTCTTCATGCCCGTGATATTGCCGGATTCCATCCTCCCAATATGTCTTGTTGCCCAGCAAATGCCCGATCCGCAGCAGATAATAACCGGCCATAAACATCGTATCCACCCATGCTTGCTGCGGAAATACATCATGTAGTGAATTCACGGTGTGCTGGAAAATGCCGTCGGCAAATCGCTCAGCCTTTTTGATCAAAAATTCTGCCATCTCGATGGCGATATCCAGGTATTTTTGCTCATCTGTAGCCTGATGTAGTGTCAACAAACAATGTCCAACAGAAACGCCGTTTACCGACAGAGGCGGAAGTCCATCCTCGATATTCTCGTCAACCCATTCTTTCAGCTTGGTCAAATACTTTTCATTGCCTGTTGCTTCATAGGCTTCGCATACTCCATAAAAGGCTACTCCACCCGGCCAATCCCAGCTATAGTGCATTTGAAACGTGCGTTCCACTACCCGGTCAATCACCTGTTTAATCTGTTCCTCATCAAAACTCAATGCGGGCATTGCTACGTCTCCTCCTTTGGTAAGCTTCACGTTAGTTGCCCTCCTTGCCACCTGTTCCAAAAAAGGTCATCCGTCAACGTAAGTACATGCGCAGCGGTTGCAAATCCAGTTCCTTCACAGCCGCCGTCACCATATTTGCAATCCGGATCGCACCATTCTCATGAAAATGCGTATTATCCTCCAGGCCGCCGGAAAAGTTCATGTATTCCCCAGGCAGCAGCCACATAAAAAGCTCCTTGCTTTCTTCAGGGCCCAGCTCTTCATATAACTCCTGCGTGCGGGCAGACAAATCAATGAGCGGCACGTTCGCTTCTTCCGCCAACTCGCGAACCGCCGTTATATAGTCGCCATGTGTATCGGACAGCGTACCATCCTCGTTAAAATAGCGACGATGTACAGGCGTAATCAGCACCGGGGTTCCGCCCTTGCTTCTCGCTCCGTCGATATATAGGCGCAAATGCTCCTTGTAGGTCGTAAAAGGCTCAGTGGCCCGTTCGGGATCAGGCTTCTGATCATTATGACCGAACTGGATGAACAGGAAGTCTCCTGTCTTCATTTCTCCCAAAATAGCATCCAGACGTCCCTCGTCCACGAAGCTTTTGGAGCTTCGTCCCGATACAGCGTGATTATCCACGCAGACATCATGCTTGAACAGGGCTGGCAAAGCCTGACCCCAGCCTGTATAAGGATAGCCGGACAGCCCTTGATCCGTAACCGTAGAGTCTCCGACTAGGAATAGCCGGAGACTCTGCAGTGCGGGTGCAATTTCCAGCGCATTGAGCCGTGGCGCAGTGCCAGATACGGTGAGGCGCAGTCTGCCGCCTCGGACAGGCACCGTAAACATCGCTTCCGTGAACTGGCCCGGCAGCGTGTGTACCGGGGGCAGCATATGCTTGCCCTCGCCAGCCTGGAATCGCGTGAGCGTTTCCGCCAGTGGATCGCCGACCAGTACAGTGACGAGATACAGCCCGTCTGGCACATCTGCAATAAACGAAGCGTTCAGTGGAATACAAAAGCTGTTTCGCAGCCGTGTGCGTGCATCCTTGGCTGGATTCTGCCTTTGTCGCCCGTACACATGCTCTGTAGTCTCGAAGCCATAGCCCTGTTCAGCTGTATATATGCAATCCGGGGACACTGCCTTGCAGCCATCCGCAGGCTCTCCCGGACCAAAGTCAAACTTCCACATTTTACTCACTCCTCGGTCTTAACCCTTCAGGCCACTCGTGCTCATTCCTTCTACAATTTGTTTTTGGAAAGCGAAGAATACAGCGATAACAGGTAGCAGGCTTAAGATGGACATCGCGAACATTCCTCCCCAGTTGGAGGCTGACTCGCTATCGAGAAACATTTTGAGTGCAATCGATACGGTATATTTCTCTGGAGAGTTCAGATACAATACCGGACCTAATAGATCCTCCCACTTCCAGTAGAAAGAGAAGATGGCCGCCGTAGCCAGCGAGGATTTGAGCAAGGGTAAAATAATTCGAAAATACAATCGGAACTTGCCGCATCCATCAATCGTCGCCGCTTCATCCAACTCTGCTGGAATCGTGCGTATAAACTGCACCATCAGAAAGATGAAGAACGGCATCCCGAAAAAGGATGGTACTACCAACGGTAAGATTGTATTGATCCATCCAAGCTTGGTGAAAATGATATATTGCGGTACCAGCACTACATCCCCTGGCAGCATCAGCGTCACCATCATCAGAGCAAACCACAAGTTACGCCCTTTGAATTTCAAGCGTGCGAAGCCAAATGCGATCAATGAGGAGGAAAGCACAGCGCCAATCGTGGAAATCACTACGATCGTGAGCGAATTTAGAATATATGTGCCGAAGTTATAACCAGTTGTGCCTTTCCAGCCTGTTACATAGTTTTGCCAAATCCATTCTGTAGGGAAAAGCGAGGAGGCTGTGACGAATATCGTCCGACTTTCTTTAAATGAGCTGAACAGCATCCAGAACACGGGATACAGCATCAGGAGCGCCAGTGCAGCAACCAGAATGTGATAAATTGGCCATTTGAACGTTTTCCATGCCATTGGTATCAGCGCCCCTTTTCCGTTTCATAGAACACCCAGAATTTGGATGTCATAAATAAAATCGCTGTCAGTATCGCTATCATAATGAGCATGACCCAAGCCATAGCCGCCGCATATCCCATATTGCTGAACATAAACGCCTGCCGGAACAGATACAGTGAATGCAGCATCGTTCCATCCATTGGACCACCCTCACCCTTGGAGATAACATAGGCCGGAACGAAGGTCATAAACGCGCTGATCGTCTGCATAATCAAGTTAAATAAAATGATCGGACTTAGCAGCGGCAGCGTAATACTGAAAAATTTCCGTACTGGCGTAGCGCCATCTACACTGGATGCCTCGTACATTTCATGCGGAATGTTTTTCAGTCCTGCCAGAAAAATAAGCATGGATGAACCAAATTGCCATACAGACAAGGTGATTAGCATCATTAGCGAAGCATTCGGATCACCAAACCATTTCACCGGGGTTGCCCCCAAGGCCGAAAGCAAGCTGTTAACAATGCCCTCATTACTGAAAATATTGCGCCACATGATGGATACTGCAACGCTCCCCCCGATAATAGAAGGCAGATAGTACATCGTCCGATAGGTGCCCACCATGCGTGACTTGGTATTCAAAATCATCGCCACAAACAACGCGAAAATCAGTCGCAACGGTACACCGACCAGTACATACGTAAACGTGACTCGGATCGAATTCCAGTATTTAGGATCGCCTGTGAACATTTTTTCGAAGTTACCCAGACCAATCCATTTGGGCGGGGTGAACAGATTGTAGCTGGTAAAGGACAGATACAGCGAAATAAACATTGGAATTAACGTAAATGCCAGAAAGCCCACAATAAACGGGCTGATAAACGCATATCCGGTCATATTGGCTTTCAAGCTCTGATGATTTCGCAAGCTCATCAAGCCTCCTTTCTGTTGCATTTTAAAAATCAGCAAATTTAAATATATCTATTAATCGTTGTTATATGAATTTTATTGTGATATTTACAAAGGTTGCCTCTGCGATGGGTTCGTCGGATCAACCGTGCGCAATCATGCTTGGCCCTACGCACGGTTAACCTAACGAAACGTTCCTTCAACCCTGCATTATTACTGCTTGTTATTCGCAAGGATGGTATTCGCATCAGCCCGGAATTTGACCGCTGCGTCTTCAGGCGTCATCTGTCCGAAATTGACTTGCTCAATATAATCGGTCAGAGTAGCAATCACTTCTGGCGATCCAACCGGCGGCGGCGGGCTCATTGGAGAAGCCTTAGGCTCCATGGAAGCCACAAATTCAAACACCTGCTTCGTTGCCTCGCTCAACTCCGGCGCTACAGCTTCTTTGATTTTGGCAGAAATCGGTACGCCGCGTTCGCCTTTGATCAATTTATTCGCTTCTACATCGTTCATCCAGAAATCAATAAATTTTGCGGCCTCATCCTTCACCTGTGAACGGGAAGCCACTGCCCAGTACATTGTAGGCTGCATATACACGCCTTTTTCCATATTCGGTCCAAACATCGGAGCAAGCGCCATTGGGCGATTAACGACCTGTTGTAAGCCCACATATTGATTGGACCACTGCCAAATGCCGATGCCTGTTCCTTTAACGATATCCGATTCCTCAAGAATTCCCTTGGTTTGGTTCATGACTTCAGGAGTTGGTGTCGCCCCCTTTTTAATTAGCTCAGCTAAACCGCCGAAGAAATCAACAAACAGCTTATCGTCGTCATACCCCAATCCTGTTCCTTCCGTATTGTAGAGAGACTTTCCATGTGTCCGCAAATAGTAGTGGAAGAAAATATCCGCAGCCATTGAGCTGTCAAAGTAAACTTTATTAGAGGCTGCCTTCAAAGCCAGCTCTTTGTATTGATCCCATGTCCAGTCGTCAGGAATTTTGTCTATGCCCGCTTTTTTGAGCAATGCCGGATCATATTGAAAGCCCAACACATTGACACCTGTTGGAATACCATATTGCTTTCCGGCAATGATCCCGGTTTTGAGTACATTTTCGTTCACATCAGCGACTTGGATTTTCTGATTCAAGTAAGGCGCCATATCCTCCAGTTGGCCGTTCTTCGCATATTGGCTAATATACGAAATGTCCATCTGTACGATATCCGGCAGTTGGTTTGCTGCCGCCTGCGGGGCGAGCTTCTTCCAGTAGTCATCAAAAGAGGCATATTCCACATCAATCGTCACATTCGGATTTTTTTGCTTATACAAATCGATAACCTTCTGCGTATATTCGTGGCGCGTATCCGATCCCCACCAAGCGATCCGCAACTTTACTTTCCCGTCTGCACTTGTGCCCGAATTGCCTCCACCGTCTGCTCCACTACATGCCGTCGTCAAAACGAGCAGCATCGCTATGATCAGAAACCATCCCTTTTTGCCCACCTATCTCTCCCCTTTTCGCTGTTCTAGAAAGGAGCCTTATTACAAGTAACAATGTACTTACGCAAGCTTGATAGCGTTTACATTTGCTCCTGTAGTTATTTTCCCAAATGCAGAGAAACATTGGAATACACAAATCCGATTTCAAAGGTTCAAAAAACAGAGGGACTCAGCAGCTCATCCCCGTTCGTATGATTTAATGTACTCGGACGGTGTCATACCTGCCCATTTTTTGAACACCTGGCTAAAATATTGCGCATTCCCGCCGAAGCCGAACCATTCTGCCAGCTCAAACACCTTTACGTCTCCCGTCTCCCGAATATGCTCAGCCGCACGTTCGATCCGGTAACGATTGACGTAGTGCGAAAAGTTTTCACCCGTCACTTTTTTGAAAATTTTCCCTAAGTAGTCGGAATTCATATAGAGCATTTGCCCCGCCACTCCGTTCAGTGAAAGATCGGATTTTCTATAATTTTGCTCAATAATAGTGATCATTTTATCCACCGTGGAAGATTGGCGGTATACGTTGCTTTTATAATAAATTGCGGTCATTCGTTCGGCAGCTTCCTGTACAAAAGATTTGAGACATGCCAGTGTTTTTTGCTCTGCCAGCACGACCATTCGACTCGTGAACGCCGCACGCTCTTCTTCAGGACATATACGGATCATGGCCGCATAGAGCTGTAGCACATAGGAACGGGTTACGGAGATTTCCAGCTTCATACGGGACAGGATGCCGAACAGCCGATCCACTTCCTGTGCAACTTCCTCCCTATTTCCAGCCTTGATCAGCAGACCGAACTTCTCCTCGTCCAGCTCCAAGTCTGCCATCTCCCGGGTGTCCTCAGCCGCCAAATCCTCCTTCGTAATGAGACTCCCCTCCCCGGTGTAAAAGCGGTGATTCATACAATGCAAAGTCTCCCGGTACATCCCCCGCGAATGCTGCATGCTATCCGACTCGCTAACTGCGACGGTCACCTCCAGCTTATAAAAGCGGTGAAATGTCGTACGTACCGCTTCAATCTGTTTCATAAATCGAGATGTGTCATCCTCACTTTCCAGCACAATTAGCAGCTGCCCTTGCATAGTCGTACTGAGCAAGACATGATCCATTAAATCCCCTGCTATATTTTGCAAAGCAAACAAATGCTCCGGCTCGTGGGACTCCTCCACCCGCAGCAGCAGCATTCGAACCTGCTTATCTTGCAACTCCAGACCGAACAAACGCTCATAAAAAGCGATATCACGGCTACCGTAAGTTTTATAGGAAATAAACTCCTTCAAAAAATGCTCCTTCACATGCGGCAGCATACGCTGAAAATCAAGCTTCATCCGGTTCACAAACTGCTTGCGTTCTTCCTGTTCCTCTCGCTCCTGTCCCAACTCTGTCAGAGCGTCATGAATTTGCCGCTCGTTGCAGGGCTTCAGCAAGTAGTGCTTCACCCCGTATTGCATAGCCCGACAGGCATAGTCAAAATCTTTGTAACCTGACAACAGAATAAACCGAACGTCTGGAAAATGCTCCGTCGTTTTGGCAACGAGTCCGATACCGTCCAGTCCTGGCATAGAAATATCGCTGATCACAAAATCAGGCGGACTCGCCTGGATCTGATCGTATGCCTCAATTCCATTACGCGCCGTACCTACCAGCCTTGTTCCTGCCTTGCCCCAATCGACCACCTGTGATATGCCTTCCAAAATCATACGCTCATCATCAACCAGTAGCACCTTGTACACGACCCTGATCCCCTTTCACATATGGAATACAGACATGAATTGACGTTCCTGCTCCTGACTCGCTATGCAGCTCTATCCCCCAAGGTGTACCAAATGTCAGGTTAATCCGTTCTTGAATATTCGCAAGTCCAATCCCCCGCCCACGGGTGGTGATCTGTCCGCTCCGCAGCTTTTCCAAGAAATCCGGGGTCATTCCAGGTCCGTCATCTTCAACCCGCAGGAACAGCGCCCCTTCGCTTTCTCTGACCACAATCGTGATCCGACACGGTTCAATACGCGGCTCCAGCGCATAATGGATTGCATTCTCCACCAAGGGCTGAAGTGTTAGCTTCGGAATTTGCGCGTCCATCAATTCTTCCGGGACATCGAGATGGAAAACGAGACGTTCATCAAAACGTGTTTTTTGGATCGTTACGTAGCTTCTCACGATATCCAGCTCTTTTTGAAGCGGAATCAGCTGTTCTTCAAAACTGACCGCGCTGCGTAATAAAAAAGCAAGGGCTTCCACCATTTCTGAAATCCGATCCTGTTTATTGGCCTTGGCGAGCCAGTTCACAGACTCTAATGTATTGTATAAAAAATGTGGATTTATCTGTGCCTGAAGCGCCTTTAGCTCTGTTTCCCGCAGCAGTAGCTGCTTGGCAACATTCTCATTAATAAGCTCACGGATCCGGCGGATCATCTTCTTATACGTCCGATGTAGTAAGCCTACCTCATCCTGTGTGGAAAGGGGGACCGCTCCAAGCGCTTCCTCTTCCAGACGGTCGAGATCCCCTTTTTCTATTTTACGCATATTCTGGATCAACTGAACGATCGGTTGGGTAATGCTGCCCGACAGCCTGGCTCCTAGCGCCAATGCAATAAGCAGCATAATGACAAAAATAGCGCTTACAATCTCTTTGATTATCGTAATACTGCGAAACATATCATCAAAGGGAGTCATATGTAAATACGTCCAGCCCGTATAAGAGGATTTGATTTGAGCAGCAAAAAAGGTCCCGCCTGTATAGGTCGCGATCCCGTAAGGCTGCTTCCGCCCAAGCTCTGCCTGAATATCGCTCTCACTCAAAAGCGGTGTTTCGGGATAAATCATCCGTCTTCCGTCTGTAATCATCAACTGTCCGTCACGGCCGGAGGTCTGCACACGATCCGCTACAATCCGGTCAATTCGCACACGAATCGCAAGCGTTCCAAGCCCGTTCAGCGTAAAATTGGAATCGGTAAAAGATTTGAATTGCCGTGCTGCCAGCAAGGAGGAATGGCCTGCCGCATACCATGCATGAGAGCCGTCATATTCGTCTGCCAACTCCGACAGGGTGGATCGAAGCTCTTGGGGGATACCTTCGCGGTTGCCCGCACTCATCACCTGTCCCTCTTTGTCGATTACCATCATAGAATAGACATAGGTTTCAGAGCCGGCAAAGGCAATAAGCCTATTCGTTATTTTTTTGCGCAGTACCATTTTGACATAAGGTGACGTTTCCTTTTCCAACTGGAGCAAATAACGCTGAAGCTGCTCGTCCGTTATTACCTTAAAAGTAACCTTTTCAACATCCTTCAGTTCATTTTCAATGCCAATTGAAGAAATATTGAGTACCTCGGATGTCTTTTTGTACATTTGATTATCATAAATATGAAATACGTATTTAAGTATGACTGCAACAACCGCAAAATTAACCAGCATGAGCACCGTAATCAGCAGTACCATCTTATGATGGATTCCAGCATTTTTGTAAGCGCTCTTAAAATAGGTAATCAGTACATGTCGCCTCCTTCGCTCATCCTGCACGGTCCAGCTCAAAATGGAGAAAACTCTATATATTATACAAAATACCCCATGCCTTGATCATTCGGCAAGAGGTATTTGGGTTTGCTTAGCGTTGATCGTTTGCTTTCGATTTGTCCGCCTTGCTCATATATTCGTCATATCGGTCATCAAGTTCACGTGCCATACTCCGGTATTTACGCGTCTCTTCGACAATAGGGTCCATTTGAGTCTGAACCCGCACCTCATATTTGGGGCTGAGTCGTTCCCGTTTTTTGGCCTCATTCTCACGAATTTCGCCTTCCGTCAGCAGTTCACTGAGCTGGCGTTCCAATTCTTCGGATTGGCTCATCGCGATTTCCTCCTTCAGGATGATGGTTACGTAGTATTATAACCCGGTTGCGTCCGCTTCTTTCAGCACTTGAATAAGTTGAGAATGAATAGCTGTATTCGTAGCTACAACATGCCGTACACTCAGGTCATAAGGTTGGCCTAATGTGTTCGTAATGGTGCCTCCTGATTCCTGTACCAACAAAGCACCCGCGGCCACATCCCAGGCATTCAAACCGATTTCGCAATAAGCGGACAAACGTCCCGACGCCACATAAGCCAAATGCAAGGCTGCCGAGCCGAGCGCCCGAATGCCCCGTACCTGAGGTGTAAGAACCTGCGTAATTTTCATATTCAACGGTTGTGCATACGTACGATCCGGCGGGAAGCCGATGCACACCAGACTATCTCCCAGCGTTTCTTCTTTCGATGCTTGCATGCGATTTCCGTGGACGTATGCGCCTTTTCCCTTTTCCGCTACAAACATTTCATCACGGGACGGATCATAAATTACCCCGACAATCACTTCGCCACGATGAGCCAAGGCAATAGACACACTGTAGTACGGCAGACTGTGCACGAAATTGGTAGTGCCGTCTACCGGATCAATAATCCATAAATATTCCTCTTCACGGGCAGCCTCTAATGCTCGGGCTGAAGCTTCAGCTCCCGGCTCTACCCCTTCTTCACCCAAAATGGCATGATCGGGAAAATGGGTGAGAATAAGTCTGCGAATCATCTGTTCTGCACCTTTATCTACCTCGGTTACTAGATCGGTCGAAGATTGCTTGGTATTCAATTGTTCAACAGTGCCCAGTCTGCTCTTAATCCATTCCCCGGCTTTGGATGCCGCATTAATAGCCACGGCCGTATAGCTTTTTCCTGATACGATATAGGGAACCTTTTCGTTTTCATGTTCGTTCAACGTGTTCACTCTACTTTCTATATCATTGTTACGTGGTTTACGAATCTGCCCTCCAGACAGTCTCTTAACCATCTCTGTTTCAGTACAAGTTTGCTAGTTTACACATTCTAGTATACACAATAAGCTTCATAAAGTTTCTCCATATGGAAGCTTTATCCGCAAAATACTACTTTTTAAGGCGTAATTTCTATGGAAGCCCCATCCAACACTTTGACCCCGTTATCTTCCTGAAGACGCAGTTCATTCATTAATCCGAACAATGCTTCATCCTTAAGTTTGGCTTCAAGCATGACATCAATCCGATCCGTATATCCAGCAATATTACGCAGAAAGGTCAGCAACGGCTCCACCAGAACACCGTCTGCATGACCACGAGGGTCTTTTTCACTTTTAGGACTGGAGGCATGAATTTTGGGCGGCAATGGATGATCAGTAGAAGATCCGGCTTGAGCCAATTCCCCTTTCCAGGTATCCAATATATCCGGCCAAAGCTCCCACGGCTTCTCCCCCTCGTTATTGACCCATTGATGATGAATATCGAGAACCATCGGCAAGCCCGTTATTTTGCAAGCTTCCAGTGTTTCCACCGCATTGAACGTTTTATCATCATTTTCCAATGTTAACCGTTGTCTTAATGAAAGATCCAGGGCATTCACTTGCTCTACAAAACGTTGACCTGAGGTCACCTTATCTCCGTAGGCACCACCAATATGAATGTTGTTCTTGGCTTCGGCACCAAGTCCCATGGCCTCCAGCATCGCCACGTGGTACTTCAGATCATTAATGGAGCTCTGCAACACTTCAGGACGGGGAGTGCTGAGCACTGTAAAATGATCGGGGTGAAACGATACCCTCATCTTATTCGCCTTGACATAGTCCCCCACCTCTGCAAAATCAGCGGCAAGCGCCTCAAACGGGTCCCAGTCCCGCAGATCCTGATGGGTCGCAAGCGGAATCAGCTTGGATGAGAAACGATAGACCTGAATATCACTCGCACGATTATGACGCAGTAGCCTCAATGTATTATGGAGATTTTCGGCTGCAATCCGTTCTAGCTTGCGGATCGCCGCTTCTCGGTCTCCGATCTTGTTAAAGCTGGCCATGGTCATAGTTTTAGAAGGGGATGCATTTTGCACGGTGACTGACATGGCAACATATCCGAACCTTACGATCATAGATGTCCTTCCTTTCAGCAGTTTGCAGTAGATGGCAAGGCCGCTTTCATTCTGTGACCTAAACCCCTTTTCTACTGATCATACCCGGAAAAGCACCTGCTGATTCGGTGTATTGCACAAAACTGTAAGAAACAAACAGCTAGGATTGCTGCTGTATTCCAAAAAACATTTCATCCGCCAATGCGGTCTGAATTCTTGATTCCTCTTCATTCAGCTTACGAATGAGAGTCATTTCTACCTCGGTCACTTCGTCACCTTGGAAATTGATTTCGGCGATACAGCCCACAATCTGAACGATGGCTACTGCCACGTTGTCCACGCTGTATGCGATGACCTTCTGTCCTGTCGGAAAAACACGCAGTCCGGATTTAACCATTTTGCCACGTCCATATTCCAGCAGTTCATAAAGTTCTTGTTCGCTCTTGAATTTGCACACCGAGTTAAATTCAGTTTGAAAGCCCATGTCTAGCCGCCACCTTTCATATTTAAGGGTTTGGTAAAATGCTCAAGTACATCAATATATATGAACAAAAAGGAGAGTGATCAGCTCCCCTTCATTTTTTTCGTTTATGAGTTCTCATAGTGAAGTGCCGACCGGCGCTCATAACGCTCCAGTGCAAGAGCAATCATGCGATCCAGTAGATTTACATAGGATACGCCGGTTTCTCTCCACAACAATGGATACATGCTGAACGGTGTAAAGCCAGGCATCGTATTCACTTCATTAATAAGGATATGTCCATCTGAGCGTCTGACGAAGAAATCTGCACGGGAAATCCCGCAACCTTCCAGAGCGCGGAAAGCTTGCAATGCGGATTCACGGATACGATCTGCCACTTCCTCGTCCAGTGGTGCCGGAATGAGCATTTCCGATTGACCATCGGTATATTTGGCAGCATAGTCGTAGTAATCACTCGACGACACAATTTCACCCGGTACCGAGGCAATCGGCTCATCATTACCAAGTACGCTGACCTCAATCTCACGGGCATCGACGTACTCTTCCACGATCACCTTCAGATCAAATTGCAAAGCCAGATCTACAGCCTTTTCCAGTTCTTCTCGGTTACTCGCTTTGGAAATACCGACACTTGATCCCAGATTGGCTGGTTTGACAAAGCAAGGATAACCTAGCTCAGTTTCAATGTTACGCACCAAGTCATGACCGGTTTGTGCCCACTGTGTACTATTAAAATAGCAGTATTTCACTTGCGGCAATCCTGCATGCTCAAACAGCTTCTTCATGACGCCTTTATCCATACCTGCTGCCGAAGCCAGCACTCCTGCCCCGACATAGGGCATATCCGCCATTTCGAACAGACCCTGAATCGTTCCGTCCTCGCCAAAGGTGCCGTGCAGCAGCGGAAACAGTACATCCAGTGTCTGCTCTCCATACAGCTTGCCGAACAACGTATCTAATGCCGCCTTGGTGCCGCCCTCAGCATGCTCCAGCTTCAATTGCTCTACAGTAGTCAGAGGCGCATTTAACAGCGTCCCTCTACGCCAATCGCCAGCCTTCGTAATATAAAAAGGAATAATCTCGTATTTCTCATAGTTAAAAGCGTTCATTACCGCATACGCCGTTTGCAGCGATACCTCATGTTCGCCCGATTTACCACCGTACACCAGCCCTACGGTTAATTTTTGATTTGCCATGCCTATCCTCCGCTTTCTTGCTTTCGTCATTGTGCCTGATTTGCTTCCCTGTACCTGTTATCCATCATCTCATTTAAAAATAGTCGGCGATGTGATAAAAGCGATATACCGTATTGTCCGTCCACGCATACGAATTTTTATAGTCCCAATAACGATGTCTGGAGCTTACCGTATGTGCATTGACTAGCGGCATGCCGCCAGCATCAAAGGCCGTTACCACCGTGCTGTGCTGGAAAGTTCCGTCACCATCCCAATCATAAAAAATGACGTCCCCCAGCATGAGCTGCTCCGGTCGACTCACCTGCTCTGCGGTCAACCCCCAGGAACTGGAGCCCAAATACCGTTCCAGACTGTTGGAAACCGCCCAGCTATAACTCCACAGCTCACGTCCGGCAACCCGTCCTTTATACCACCAGCCCGATTCTCTTTTACCAGTATAGTGGATCGGTGCACCACCTGCAAAGAGGCACTGCGAGATATAATTGGTGCAATCCACATCAAAAGCCTCAAACTCCGGGTTAAAACTATCCCACCACTGATCTGCATAGGCCGCTGCTTCTTCACGGCGATATCGACTGGGGCGTGCTGATGAACCGAAGCCCAGCACACCACGATTTAGCAGCGGCAGACTTCCTCCCTGATTAAACGACGCTTGTTCGAAAGGAACCTCTCCTCCAGCTGGCTTTCTTTCTGCCGGATCACGCTCAATCCTCGTCACCTGCCAGGCTTCACCCTCGCGTGTAAACGTCAGGCGCTCCCGTTCAATCCGATCCTCCCGGTGAGTCATCCCGCCCTTCTCATAAAAGAGCCGCACATGAAGTTGTACATCGACCACTGCCTCATCCGGAGTATCCTGCACTATTCGTATCGGCTTGGCGCGTGTCTCGCTGCGTAGGGGAACAGCGTCCCGTTCGCTGTACCACTGCTCCAACCTGGCCGCACGTGCTGCCCGCTCCATTCGCTGGCCCACCTCCAGGTACTCATCCGGCTGTGGTACACCATTTACCTCACTGCGATTGTACTGATTCACGTAAGCAAAAAGGGCCTGTTTCCATTCCCGCTCCCCCATCCCTATCCCTCCATTTTTCGTCTTGCTATCCTTATTCGGGGATAACCTCGCCGATATATAACTTCCTTTCTTTCCTCTCTGGTCTGATATGCTCTCTATCTATAAGTATGAATCTCTAAAGCTTGGTATGAACATCGAAAAACGCGGGGGAACGGAACGTTTTATTTTCCAGTCTGACACGCATAATTTAGGTCAAAAAAACTTTACGGAACCGTCTGAAAACGGTATACTTAATCCAAAAGCAATCATTTTGAAATCATGTTTCATCTAATGAAACGAATTACATTCATCTCAACCTCTTAACTTACGATGAACCGCTGAAGATGAAATTGAGAACGCAACCAATTAAAACCAAATTGTGCAAGACGTCGAAAAAAGACATCCCTATTTTCCCGCAAGCATCCACTTCAAGGAGGTAATACTTATGTCAGGAAAAGATCAATTCTCCATTGCCCGTAGCTTGGAAGTTAACGGGAAGCCTTATCGCTACTATAGTCTTAAGGCACTGGAGGAACAAGGAAAAAGCGGTGTTGCCAAGCTGCCTTTCTCCATTAAAGTGTTGCTGGAAGCTGCGGTTCGCCAGTTTGACGGACGCGCCATTACTGAGGAACATGTGCAGCAGCTGACAGGCTGGGCTGAGGATCGTGACACCAACAAGGAAATCCCGTTCATTCCTGCACGTATTGTGCTTCAGGATTTTACAGGCGTCCCGGTGGTTGTCGATTTGGCGGCCATGCGTGATACGGTGAAAAAAGCGGGCGGCGATCCGAAACAAATCAACCCGCTCGTTCCCGTCGATCTCGTAATCGACCACTCGGTTATGGTTGATGCATTCGGTACCAGTGACGCGCTGGACTACAATATTAATGTAGAGTTTGAACGCAACGAAGAACGGTATCGTTTTCTGCGCTGGGCGCAAACGGCATTCAATAACTTCCGTGCGGTGCCGCCGTCCACTGGTATCGTTCATCAGGTTAATCTAGAGTATCTCGCCTCCGTAGCCGCGACCAAAACCATCGACGGCGAAACCGTGGTCTTCCCAGATTCCCTCGTGGGAACGGACTCCCATACGACGATGATTAACGGGCTGGGTGTTGTGGGCTGGGGTGTCGGCGGGATTGAGGCAGAGGCCGGTATGCTGGGGCAGCCGTTGTATTTTGTCACTCCCGATGTGATCGGCTTCAAACTGACAGGCAGTCTGTCAGAAGGTGCTACCGCTACGGACCTGGCGCTAACAGTTACGCAAATGCTGCGTAAAAAAGGCGTGGTCGGGAAATTCGTAGAATTTTACGGCCCAGGTCTGGCCAACATCAGCTTGGCTGACCGTGCGACTGTGGCCAACATGGCACCGGAATACGGCGCAACGATCGGCTTTTTCCCGGTTGATGCCGAAACGCTGGCTTACCTGCGCAGCACCGGACGTTCCGATGAGCAAGTCAGCCTCGTAGAGGAATATTACAAAGCTCAAGGCATGTTCCGCACAGCCGATACCCCAGACCCTGTGTTCAGCGATACGATTGAGCTGGATCTGGCTTCGGTTGTACCGAGTCTCGCCGGACCCAAACGTCCGCAGGACCGTGTTGAGCTCAGCCGCATGAAAGAAACCTTCGAAGGCATTATCCGTACCCCGGTAGACAAAGGCGGCTATGGACTGAGCGATGAAAAGATCGCACAGAAAGTTCCACTGACCCATCCAGACGGCTCCACCAGCGAGCTGGGCACTGGCTCAGTCGTGATTGCAGCGATTACAAGCTGCACGAACACCTCCAACCCAAGCGTTATGCTAGGCGCGGGCTTGCTCGCCAAAAAGGCAGTACAACGCGGGCTCAAAAAGCCAGGCTATGTTAAAACAAGCTTGACACCAGGTTCCCTTGTTGTAACGGAATACCTGCAAAAAGCCGGGCTGATCGAACCACTCGAAGCCCTCGGCTTCCATGTGGCAGGCTACGGCTGTGCGACCTGTATCGGTAACTCCGGTCCACTTCCTGACGAAGTGAGCCAGGCCATTACAGACCATGATCTGACCGTTGGTGCAGTCATTTCCGGCAACCGGAACTTTGAAGGCCGTGTGCATGCGCAGGTCAAAGCCAACTATCTTGGTTCGCCGCCACTGGTAGTCGCTTATGCTCTCGCCGGCACGGTAAATATTGATTTGGTGAACGATCCACTCGGTTACGATCAGGACAATCAGCCTGTCTACCTGAAAGATATCTGGCCTTCTTCCGAAGAAATCAAAGAAGCGATCAGCCTGTCTCTCAGCCCGGATATGTTCCGCCGCAAATACGAAAATGTATTTACAGCCAACGAGAAATGGAATTCCATTCCGGTTCCTGAAGGCGAATTGTATGAGTGGGATGAAAACTCAACTTATATTCAAAATCCGCCGTTCTTTGAAGGACTTCAAGATGGTGTGCAGGATATCAAGGAAATCCGTAATGCCCGTGTACTTGCCCTGCTGAATGATTCGGTCACGACTGACCACATCTCGCCAGCAGGCAACATCGCCCCTTCCAGCCCGGCAGGACTGTACTTGAAGGAGCATGGTGTTGAACGCAAGGACTTCAACTCCTACGGCTCTCGTCGCGGTAACCATGAAGTCATGATGCGCGGTACATTCGCCAACATCCGTATCCGCAATAATGTAGCTCCAGGCACCGAGGGCGGTGTAACCAAGTACTTGCCAACAGATGAGGAAATGTCCATCTATGATGCGTCCATGAAATATCAGGCAGCCGATCAGAACCTGATCGTCATTGCCGGCAAGGAATACGGCACAGGTAGCTCCCGTGACTGGGCGGCCAAAGGTACACTGTTGTTAGGTGTTAAAGCCGTCATTGCTGAAAGCTTCGAGCGGATTCACCGCAGCAACCTGGTCGGCATGGGTGTACTGCCGCTGCAATTCCAGGAAGGCTATGGCTGGTCCAGCTTGGGTCTCAATGGTCGCGAAACCTTCGATATTCTCGGCATTGACAATGACGTGAAACCAGGTCAAGAACTTACGGTTGTAGCCAAACGCGAGGATGGCACCAAGTTCGAATTCCCGGTCACTGCCCGTCTGGACAGCACCGTCGACATCGACTACTACCACAACGGTGGTATTTTGCAAACCGTATTGCGTCAAATGATTCAAGCGTAATGACCGATTGAATCATGAAAATCCCCTCCCAAATGCGGTGTAAACTGCAATTGAGAGGGGATTTTTTACATTCTTCAAGCCTTCAAAAGAAAACATATGCCAAGGATTGAGAACACTAGGGTTATAAGAAGCGTGAAGAGACCAGGCAGGCTTTTCATGATTGTAGAACTTTCTTCGCTCTTGAACTGACGTCTGAGAAAAGGCTGGAGAAAAAGCATAATTACAAAAGCTATGAAGCTAAGTGCACACAACAACCATACTTCAGGGGAGGATTTGTCAACAAAACGATCAGCCACATCATTGAAATTGTAGTGGATTGCTACATTTCTCGGCATTGTCGGATAGATAAACAAGTAGATACTGAAGGGCACAATAGAAAGAAGAATGGAAAATAAATTTAAAATATTTAATCTACTTCGCATGAAAATCCTCCTTATTAGAGCTAAACAATTTATATGATACACAGATCAGCAGTCTATATTTTTACTTCCCTGGCTTAGTAAGAGAGAAATAATAAAACTAATCATCGTGGAAAAAAAAGAGGCGAGTACCATATACACATTAACTTCTTGTCCTAATCCTACTTCAAACCAACTAAGCGGTTAGTAAAGGACATTCCCACTGCTAAATGAAAAAAAGCCGACCCACTCAGGACCGGCTTCCAACCATGTTCTCTTATTCTCTTACCTTCGCTTGCCAATTACTTCGAAATATCCAAAAAGCCCTCTCCGAACACATCCCGTACATCATGAATGGTAATAAACGCTGCTGTATCGATAGCTTTCACAATCTTTTTAAGCGCGGACACCTCTTGTTTACTAATGACGATATATAGGACTTCTTTTGGATTTTTGGTGTAATATCCGTGGCCTGACAGGACGGTAACTCCACGGTCCATTTGCGTAATGACCATCTCGGCAATTTTATCTTGGTGCTCCGAAATGATCATGACCGCTTTTTTCGGATTCAATCCTTCAATCATGAAGTCCATCACCTTCGTACCAACGTACAAAATAACGATAGTCAGCATCAATTTTTCCGGACCAATAATAAAATAGGAAGAGAATGCAACAATCAGATCAAAAAACAACAAGGCATAGCTGATATTCCAATCCAGATATTTGTTGGCGATCCGGGCTAAAATGACGGTTCCTGCCGTTGTACCACCGACCCGTACAATTAAGCCAATTCCAACCCCTACCAAAACTCCGGCAAATACAGCATTAATCGTCGGCTCATGCGAATCAATCCGCCAGTTGACCGTTAAATGCAAAAACAATGAGTTAAATGCGACCGCAATTATAGTGTACAAGGTCGTTCTCTTGTCCAAAAATTTATATCCAACAATCAGCAGCAAGCCATTAATCACCAGATTGACGATCGAGGGAGACCACTGAAACAGGTAGTACAAGATGATCGTGACCCCTGTAACGCCCCCCTCGCCAAACTCATTCGGGATCACATACAGATTAACAGCCAGCGCGAAAAAAAACGCACCCAGAATAATAAATACGATATCTGCAATACTTTTTTTCATATATGCTCTAATCCTCTCTCTAACATTTCAACGGATGAATTGCCAGATGGATTGGCTGACTCTTCTTGCCAAAATACGCTGACAACCAGTTCATGGTATCTACTACCCAACATAAAGTCAATACAACTTTGACACTTTAATTCGCCACCAGACTGCCTTAGTCCAAGCTTAGAATTCCGCAAAATTCCGCTAATACAAGGTTATTCGACAAAAAAACACAATCCCGACTACTAAACTAAGAAAACGGGCCTCTAGCCCTTGTTTAGGCCCTAGGCACATTTTCCCCTAAAATGACCATCCTCCTAATACACATTTTGGACACATACGACCATCTTCCTGTTTTATGGCAAAAGCGTTTTACTTTGGATAAATGCGGGTATAATGATTGAAACCTTACCAAGCAACCTACATGGCATTACGACATCAAGTACATATAAATAGTCCTATACAGACGTCCTAAGCAACTCAATCTGAATTTGACAATATGGAATTGGAGGAATGACCCACATGAATACAATGAACTTAACTGTCCACACCCTGATGCCCTTTCACCACCAATACCAACGTGCCAACGCGGTGAGTATGCAGAAGAAAGAAGATAGCTCGGAGAAGAAGCTCAGCTTTCAGGACATTTTGAATGAAAAAATGGGTAAAAAATAAAGCTCCGTTAATCCGGTGCATATCTCGCTTTACATAAGCTGAAAAGCCGTAGTTTTCTACATCGACTGTAGAGAACCACGGCTTTTTGCTATCTCACGCGTTTCTAAACCTAAACTCATACATTCATGGAAATAAACCTCTGACGAGCTTAACTGTACTATTTGTTGAGGCTTCCCAGTTGATTGACTTTCGTATCGCTACCGATTTATCGCTCGCCATCCCGATACTGCTCTGCCTTCTCACGCATCCCGGCGACGACGGCTTCCTCGGTATTCAGTCCCTTATCTGCCGCATAGGCACGAATGTCCTGTGTGATACGCATACTGCAAAACTTAGGACCGCACATCGAGCAAAAGTGTGCTTCCTTGGCCCCCTCTGCCGGTAGTGTTTCATCATGGTAGGACAAGGCCCGCTCAGGGTCAAGCGAAAGATTGAACTGATCGCGCCAGCGGAATTCAAAACGCGCCTTGGACAAAGCATCGTCCCGCTGCTGTGCACGTGGATGGCCCTTCGCCAGATCGGCAGCATGTGCGGCAATTTTGTAGGTAATAACTCCCTCGCGGACATCATCCTTGTTCGGCAGACCCAAGTGCTCCTTCGGCGTAACATAGCACAGCATGGACGTCCCGAACCAACCGATCATGGCCGCCCCGATAGCTGAGGTAATATGATCATATCCTGGTGCGATATCCGTCGTCAGCGGCCCTAAAGTATAAAAGGGAGCCTCCTTACAAATTTCCATTTGTAAATCCACATTCTCCTTGATTTTGTGCATAGGGACATGTCCCGGCCCTTCAATCATGACCTGGACATCATGCTTCCATGCGATTTGCGTTAGCTCGCCCAACGTCTCCAGCTCTGCAAATTGTGCTTCATCATTCGCATCATAGATACTACCCGGACGCAGACCATCCCCGAGAGAAAAGGCCACATCGTAGGTTTTCATAATTTCACAGATTTCTTCAAAATGCGTATACAAAAAGTTCTCCTGATGGTGCGCAAGGCACCAAGCTGCCATAATCGACCCGCCCCGGGATACAATTCCCGTCATTCTATTCGCCGTCATCGGTATATATCGCAGCAATACTCCCGCATGAATTGTAAAATAGTCCACTCCTTGCTCCGCCTGCTCAATCAGTGTGTCTCGATACAGCTCCCACGTTAGCTTCTCTGCTTCGCCGTTCACCTTTTCCAGTGCCTGATATAGCGGCACCGTCCCAATCGGTACGGGTGAATTCCTAATAATCCATTCGCGTGTCGTATGGATATTACGACCTGTGGACAGGTCCATGACGGTGTCTGAGCCCCAGCGTACAGCCCAGGTCATCTTCTCCACTTCCTCCTCGATGGAGGACGTAACCGCGGAATTTCCAATGTTTGCATTGATCTTCACGTGAAAATGGCGCCCTATGACCATGGGCTCGCTTTCCGGGTGATTGATATTTGAAGGTAAAATGGCTCGTCCAGCCGCTAACTCCTGCCGCACAAACTCGGGCTCCACTCCTTCACGGATCGCCGCAAATTCCATTTCAGGCGTAATGATCCCTTGCCGCGCATAATGCATTTGCGTCACAGTGCGTCCTTGTGAAGCCCGTAGCGGACGGTTGGTCACGCCGGGAAATTCCACTGTTTCCCGTTTGGAGCCGGGTTTCAGTCCATTATCCTCCGGCTTGACGGCGCGGCCGTCGTAAGCCTCCACATCCCCCCGTTCCAGTGCCCAAGCTCGCCGTAATGGTGGCAAGCCCTGACGAATATCCACCTGATAGGCTTCATCTGTCATCGGACCGCTGGTATCGTACACACGCAGTGGCTCATGATACTCTATTCCCTGCGGCGTATGTGTGGGATGCAGTGCGATTTCACGCTCTGGCACGGCAATGTCCGGCCGAGAACCTTGAATATACACCTTGCGGCTCCCTGGGAAAGAATTAACCCTACTGGCTTGCTCCGTACTTGTCTTCTCTACTGCTGTTGATTTCACTCCTGTTTCTTTTGTTCCTTCGGTTTCCATTGATTTCATGATCCATTCCTCCCGTATCGTTGAAGTGACACACCGATCCGGAACCATTCCGAGGGTGGCGCTGATCTATGCAAAAAAGCCGGTTCCCTAGGGAACCGGCTAATCAAACGAGGCAGCTATCCAGACAGTGCGCACATGGAATAAAACCCTATGCGTCACCGCAGACAGCAGCTGCGTATACATTTCAATGGCCGATTACTTCCCTACGCTGGTATGATCCAGATCAGGTGCAAAGGGTCCGGAATCTTGCCCGATTCCATCTCAGCCCGCATTACAGGCTCCCCCAGTAACTGTGATACTTTCTATTCACATGAATTGGCGGCTATAACAGACATCCGCCATCTCTATCAGACTACTTTAAATTTATAGCTTTGGCAACCCTTGTATGATTTCCTTTTGTATTGATTACTGTTACGGGAGCATAAGCCCCATTTCCTTAGCTGCTTCGATCAAAACCGGAGCAAAATCATGCAGCGTCTCGGGTGCAAGTCGACTGACCGGGCCGGATACAGATAATGCCGCCGCGACCTGTCCTTTTCGGTTCACAATAGGCGCGGCCACAGCCGCAGCTCCTGGCTCACGTTCTTCATAGCTAGTCGCATACCCCTTCTCACGAATGTCCTGCAGCTGGGCTTTATATACCTCAGGATCTACCGAGGGAGGCCATTCTTCACTGCTTAGCAGTACCTCCAGCTCCTGTGGCGGCATAAAGGCCGCCAGCACCTTGCTGGAGGCTCCCACAGCCAGCGGCATACGCGCTCCCACGGGAGCAACCCTGCGGATCGCCTGATTGCTCTGCACGGCTTGTATGCGAATACGCATGCTTCCATCCCGCAGGTACAAGCTGACCGTCTCCCCTAAGCGATCACGCAGTCCTTCCATTGCAGGCTGTAACAACACCGCCGGCTCATCGCTTTGGGACAGATGCGTCGACAGCTCCCATATGCGAAAACCAAGCCGATATTTTTCCGTTTCGGCATTCCGAACGACAAATCCCCGATCCTCTAGCGTAGTCAAAAGACGATGAACGGTGCTTTTATGTAGACCAATTTGGGAGGCAATCTCCGTTAGACCAAGATCAGATTCTGCGGTAAAACACAGCAGTATATCAAGTGCACGCTCTACAGCGCGGACGGTTAATTTACGGTCTTCCATCGTGAACCGCTCCTCTTGTATCCATATTCGTTTCACACTATGAAACATGGTTACATAAATTATATAGAATAGTCGCGGCTACTGTAAACCGATGTTTTTGTGACAACCATATTACAGAACAAGAACAAACATCGACAATTCTTTGCATCATTTTTACTTTTCCGGTTCAGACGTTGACTTTGGATAATACCCATCATACGATAATAGGTATCTATACGGACATACCCTACTATTTTCAAGTGGAATTATACCTAAATTTTATGATTCGAAGATCAATTCTATATAAGGAGGCTCTTACATGATTTCGACATCCCAGCGCAACGCTCAGCTACAGACCGCTGTTCAGGAGCCGTCCACCCCACTCTTTAATCCCCGTATGCTGCGGTTCAAGCACGTTGTGATTGCTCTGCTGCTGTCGGTCGTATTTTTTCTGTTGTTTTGTTTTATTGCCTTGCATGCTTACATCGCCTGGGTGCTTACGAATCCCACCGTCGCGCCATTATACTCTAATCCGATGCAGGCCAAAGGTATGCCTTATGAGGAAGTCAGCTTCCCAGCCAAGGATGGTAGCCGCATGGTACAAGGCTGGTATATCCCGGCAGATCAATCGCGGAAAACGATTATTTTCAGTCATGGCTATGGAGCCAACCGTGAAGAAAGCTGGATTCCCATGTATGATCTGGCGCATTATGCCCATAGCTTGAACTTTAATGTGGTCATGTTCGATTACGGATTTGCGTCACAAAACAGCAAGGCCGTCGCAACCGGAGGCAAGGCAGAATCCCAACAGCTTCTTGGGGCCATCCAGCTTGCAAAACAACGCGGCTCGTCGGAAATTATTGTATGGGGCTTCTCTATGGGAGCAGGAACCGCTCTTCAGGCGGGTTTGCAAACCAAAGATGTGGACGCGATGATTTTGGACAGCACCTTCCTACTGGAACCGGATACGCTCTACCATAACATTCACAATCAAATTAATTTGCCGAGACATCCATCTTTGGAAATACTGGAGTTGCTGTTTCCAGTCTTGAACGGCACCAGTTTGCATCAGATTCCATATCAGGAAGTAAAAAAGGAGGACTATCCGTTTCCAATCATGTTTGTGCATGGTACACAGGATGAAAAGGCTCCTTACCCCATTGCGGAAAAGCTCGCTGCCAATCAGACCAACCCACTTTCCAGTGTATGGATTGTCAAAAACGGGATACATGAGCTTATTTTCAGAGAGCATCCTCGTGAATATTTACGGCGGGTATCGACATTTTTAAGCAGTGTACAGGAGCTGGAGGACAAGAAAACTACGGCTACTGCCCAGAAACAAACGACTACGAAGTAAAGAATTATTTTCGATATAAGCCTTCATCGCCTTGAAGAAGCTTGCCTATGGACACTTAACCCGTGCCGTAGACAGGCTTCTTTTTTTATTTTCCACGATTAATTATTGTTCTGCAAAAAAGGTATAACCTGATGAAGGAAGTTCATAGACATATTCCCGATGAGACGGCGAATATACTGGGTACATATGCATCCAGGACAGATCTGCTAGATCTGCCGGATAGCCATAGTGGGATACGGGAGGTAAAAACGATGCTGAGTACTTATGGGTCTTTCCTGCCCTTACGTGTGCTGGAGGAAATCCGTCATTGGAAGCAGCAGGAAAGTTGGCATGTGGAAGTGATTAAATCCGCTACTGAAGGGCTAGAACCTGCTTATGTGCGGCTGCTGGATGATTGGCGAACCGTATTTGAACAAACGGAACGGGCCGCCATAGAGCTGCTTGAAGAGCAACGGAGCGCGCTTGACCCGGTAGAACAAGCATGGCAACATCAGGAGAAAAAAGCGTCGTCTGCTCCCCAAGCTCATACACACCAGCTGGATGAATCATCAGCCCATTCAAGGGGATCAGACGCATCAGCAACTGGAGAGAAACCGTTGTCCGAATCAGGCTTGAATTCACAGCCTGCCTCTCAAGAATTAAATCGTCGACTGGACGATTTGCTGCAAACTGCGAACCGTCAATCACAGGAATATGTACGGCAGCTAGGTTTGCTGACCGAGCACAGTCATGCATTGCGTCAACAGCCAAAATCCGCCGGAGTTGTAATACACGCAGCACATGAAAGTCAATATTTCCTGATTTCGACAACTCCCTTTCAAGAGCCCGGCTCCATCGCACGAGCCACTGGGTTGTATCATGTAGCGGCAGAGGGTGAGGATTACCCGGAGCAAGCGTTTCGAGAGAGGCATGCCAGCATGAGAGGAGAAGGTTCTGGGGCTACTAAAGGCGTCCAGTCCGGTCAGACGCAACCTTCAGCAGCGGAAAAATCCTTAGTCGGTCGCCCGGTCCCTATTGGGGGACATCGGCTCCCTCCGCTTCCTTACCCTTATAATGCGCTTGAACCGTACATTGATGAAAAAACGATGCGTATTCACCATAACAAGCATCATTTGAGCTATGTGAATGATCTGAATAAAGCGGAAAAGAAACTGGAAGAAGCCCGAAAAACAGGTGATTTTGACCTCGCAAAGCATTGGGAACGTGAACTGGCATTTAACGGGGCAGGTCATTATCTGCATACTCTTTTTTGGACGATCATGAGTCCTCAAGGCGGTGGAAACCCAAGCGGACCGCTGGCTGAACAGATTAAAAAGGATTTTGGCAGCTACGATGCCTTCAAAAAGCAATTTAGTTCGGCAGCCGAAAAGGTCGAGGGCGGCGGCTGGGCTATCCTGGTATGGAGCCCGCGCTCCGGGCGGCTTGAAATTTTGCAGGCCGAAAAGCACCAGAACCTGACTCAATGGGAGTCTATTCCGCTGCTGGCGATCGATGTGTGGGAACACGCATATTACTTAAAGCATCAGGCCGAACGTAATAAATACATCGAAGATTGGTGGCATGTCGTCAACTGGCCTGAGGTGGAGGCGCGCTATGCTCAAGCCTCCAAGCTAAGATGGCAACCATTCTAAGCTAAAACAAACTACACCTGCAAATCGTACCGCTCTCTCAGCGCTGCCATCTGTTCTGCCAATCCTTCCGGTTGCACCAGCGAGCCATCGGCAGGCAAAATGGCAGACCGGCTCTCGACCACACGGCGCAGCGATGCTGTGTACGCCTCGACAGACGGCACACCAGCTAGCTCTGCCAGGCTGCCCATCGTTGCCGGATTCACTCGGGGATAATCCGGCTCCTGCACGCCTTCAGGCGTCCCCCCGGCCGCCTCTCGATAAAACTGCTGCACCGCCTGTGCACGCTCTGCTCCGCGGCCCTCAATCATCACAAATGCTGTGATGATATACGCCTTGGCTTGACGCCGCTGCGCAATGCCGCAAAACTTGCGTCCCCCAACGCTCACATCGTAGTCCCCGGGACAGAAGGACCCGATGATTTCTCCGGTCTGCGCCTCTACAGACCACGGGGCCAGCGCATCGGCAATCAGCCCTGCCATGAGCCGAAAATCCTCATGCAGGCTGATGGCCCGCTGCGGATTCGGCAGGATCAAGGACAGGTTCAGTACCCCCCTGTCCAGCATGACGGCTGCTCCGCCTGAAGGACGCACACATACCGACGTTCCTGAGCTGCGCACCCGCTCCATCGCCTGTGGGGCGTTGGGAAGCCTGCGGTCCCGGTGACCAATCACAAGCGCCCCCGGATGCCGCCATAAATGCAAAATGGGCGCAGCTCCTTTCCCTACTTGCCGACAAGCTAGCTCCTCCCAAGCCAGCGGAAACAATACGTCTTCCTGCGTAGTCGTCAGTGGCGCTTCCAACCATTGCAACGCAGGCAATGCTGTTGTTATTTCTGTTGAGCTATGTATATGATCCATACGTTATCCCCTATCTTAAAAATAACTGTTATCCATAGGCTAATCGTAACTTTCAAGCAGCTATGCTGCCATTGTTCCATTTCATTCTTCACAGCAGCGATGTATTTTCTCTATTTCTGATGTTAACAAAAAAAGGCGGCTACGCCTATGCGTAGACCACCCTTTTTTTCATCCTATCACGCCGTGTTCAATCATTCCTTAATCAGGGACAAGAACTCTGCGCGTTGTGCTGCATTATCACGGAACGTGCCGCGCACTGCAGACGTTACCGTTTTGCTGCCAGGCTTTTTGACGCCTCTGGCACACATGCATAAGTGCTCGCCTTCCACGACCACCATAACTCCGTGAGCGGAGACCGCTTCATTTAGAATATCAGCGATCTGCGATGTAATACGCTCCTGTACTTGTAATCGGCGGGTCACCGCCTCCACCAAACGGGCAAGCTTGCTTAGTCCTACAATTTTACCGCTGGGTACATAGCCGATATGCACTTTTCCGAAGAAAGGAGCCATATGGTGTTCACACTGACTGTAATAGACAATATCCTTCACGATTACAAGCTCCTCGTGATTCTCGTCAAATGTCACACCCAGCGCATCCCGTGGATCAACCTCATAACCCGCAAATATTTCCTCATACATGCGCGCAACGCGTGCCGGTGTTTCCAACAAACCTTCACGCTTGGGGTCCTCACCGATCAGTTTTAAAATCTGCTCCACATGGTACTCGATTTTATCCCGGTTATCCGCAGCTTTGCGGTTAATATAATCTTTTACGCCAGCCACAGTAATCCTCCTCTATGCAGCAACCTCATGCGGCATCCGTGCTCACGTTGCTCATTATTTCCGACGGCCCTGATTTTTACGCGCACCAGGCTGATTTTTGGAGAACTGTTGGTTCTTCATCATCTGCTGGGCTTTTTGCATCTGTTTCCCATTCAGGTTGTAGCCCATCTGTTTGGCCATTTTTTGCAGCGTTTCAGGGTCGTTTTGCATCTTTTCAAGCTGTTTGCGAAGATAATAAGCACCGATGAAAAATCCCCCGACCAAGCCAACAATCAGGGTAATAATCGGAATGACAATATTCCACACCACGAAGTCGTCACCTCTGTATATTTATATGAAACATCTTGAATTACACGAACCTATCATAGCAAAACATGGGACAGCTAGCAAATTACTTTTTGCAAACATATGTCCTTATTCCTTCTCCAATTCCAGCAGCTTCATCTTGACTGGCAAGCCTCCGGCATAGCCGACCAAACTTCCATTTGCACCTGATACCCTGTGACATGGAAACAGGATTGGCAATGGATTTTTGTTATTGGCTCCGCCGACAGCACGTACCGCTTTGGCTCGTCCGATCGATTCTGCAACATCTTGATAGGACACACTTTGTCCGTACGGAATATTTTGCAGTGCGCGCCATACCTGCTCTTGAAAAGGAGTGCCTCTCAAATCATAGGCTATACTGAATTCCCGTCGTTCTCCCGCAAAATATTCACGTAGTTGTTCTGCAGCTTCGCGCAGCTTTTCCGGCTCCTGTACATAGACATATTCCCCGACCCATGTCCGGGCCCATTGCTGAAGCAATGCTTCCTTCGCATAAAAAGAGCCATAGTCAATTCGACATAGCCCACGATCCGTAGCACACAGCGTCAGAGTGCCCACAGGCGTCTCCATTTCATCATAATAAATCGTAGTTGGACCCTGTGAATCCTCCGCCTTTAATTCAGCAGAAGTTTGCTGCTCTGCCTGCTCTTGTTCCTCTAGCTTGGAATGCGCCTGTGCGATCATTTCGCGTACTTGCTCATGTTGTTCTTTCTCTGATGCTTGCTTGATCGCTGTCATAGCGTTTTCCCCTCCTATTCGACTCAAAGCCCACGCCGCCGTGCCTCGCAGCTCGGGACGCGGATCATCCAATAAAACCTTCGTCAATTTGGGCACCGCGCTAACATCCTTGAAATTGCCAAGACCAATGACTGCATTGCGTTGAATCGGCTTCTTCCCCCGCCAGGCCGCCGCACTTTGACCAAATCGGTCTTTGAATTCGCGATTGCTCAAATCCAGTAACGGTAGCAGCAACGGCTTCACAATTTCAGGATCGGGTGTAAGCTCGGGATGATGATCCCAGTTAAGGCCTCGATTTTTGGGACATACGATTTGGCACGTATCACATCCATACAGCCGATTCCCTATTTTCAGCATAAACTCCTCGTCCAAAAAGCCCTTGGTTTGCGTCAAAAAGGACACACACCGCTGGGCATTCAGCTGTCCCGGACCTACAAGCGCGCCGGTAGGACATGCATCCAAACATTTGGTGCACTCTCCGCAACCATCCGTAACCGGTTCATCTGGCTGGAAAGGAATGTTCGTCAACAGCTCCCCCAGATAAATCCATGATCCCAGTGTCGGTGAAATCATCATCGTATTTTTGCCGCTAAAGCCAATCCCTGCGCGTTCCGCAACAGCTCGATCCGACAGTTCTCCGGTATCCACCATGTTTTTTAACACTGCATCAGGTACCCGCTCACTTATAAAAGCCTCAAGCTTTTCCATCGCTTCACGCAATACCAGATGATAATCTTTACCCCAGGCTGAACGCGCCAAAATACCACGGTACTTGCCCTTGTCCGACTTCGGCGGGTCCTTCATTTTGGAAGGATACGCCACCGCAATGGCAATCAGGGATGCAGGCTGCGAGCCATACAGCTCCGGATAGATGCGCTTATCAATATCGGGCTCTTCAAAGCCGGACTCATAGCCTTTAGCACGATGCTCTTCCAATATAGCTTTCAGAGACAGAAAGGGATCGGCGGATGCGAACCCGATGGAGTCGATACCCAGCCCTGGAGCTGCCTCAATAATTTCCTGCTTGAGCGAAGCCCAAGTCGAAGCCGTTCCGGTAGCCGTCCGAGTTAATTCGCGTTGCATCCGATACTCACCTCTCTTCCACTTTTATCATTACGGATATGAGAATGTTGCAACATTCTCATATCTCAAATTTCAACAGAAAACAGCAACAGATGCTACCGTAAATTTTTAACAGCACTTGTCGCCAGAAAATCACAGCGATTATTCAGTTCGTTGTCACTGTGACCTTTCACCTTCACATATTCAACCTCATGCTTACCCATCAGTTCCCACAGTTCTTCCCATAGTTCCTTGTTCTCCACCGGCTGATTTTTACTGTTTCGCCAGCCATTACGGAGCCAATTCTTAATCCAGCCTTGTTTGAAGCAATTGACGACATAGGCAGAGTCACTGTGTACTTTTACACGGCACGGCTCCTTGAGCAGCTTCAGCGCTTCAATCACCGACTTGATCTCCATACGGTTGTTTGTCGTCATCTTTTCGGCACCCGACAGCTCCTTGCGGTGCTCTCCATACAACAAAATGATCCCCCAGCCCCCTGGGCCCGGGTTCCCCGAACAAGCACCGTCGGTATAAACCATCACTTCTTTCATCGTTCTCTTCCTTTCCTGATTGGGAACCGCTGACCGTTATAACTCTGATCGGTTCGCACGTATTCCGCATTGATTTCAGACTATCGTTGCTCATAGCCACTTCCACTCCGAGATCGGCCAAAATATAAACTCTGCACGTCCCAGTAAATCTTCAGACTTAACGCTGCCAAAATACCGGCTATCCTTGCTTGCAGCCGTATGGCGATTATCTCCCATGACAAAAAAGTGTTCCGGCTCCACTGTAAAAGGACCGTAATCACCATCCTCCACGTCCGAGTTGGTGTACGGCTCAATTAGCAGCTCGCCGTTTACATACAAATGATTATGCTCAATCCGAATGACATCTCCGGGAATACCTATGACTCTTTTCACTAAAAATCTTGGGCTGGACAGTTTGGAATCAGGATCTTTTAAAATCACAATGTCCCCTCTCCCCGGATCATGAAAATTATAAACCAGCTTATTAACGAACAAATGCTGGCTTTCCGTTAGCGTCGGTTGCATCGAATGTCCTCTGACCGTGGACAAGTTAAATACAAACAGGTTTAGAAGCAACAAGACGACCATTGCAATCAGCAGAGTAACTAACCAATCGCGTATGTAACCAGAGCGACCTGCCTGTTTGGACGTTTCCGGTGAAGGAAGCAGGTCTGACGAAGGAGTCAAAGCATCCATAATTAACCTCCTCAACCCTGTTATAAATAGAAAAGCATATCCCGTACCCGATTGCAACGGTTACTCAGATATGCTCTAAATGTAAATATTATACTTCATTTCTGTATATCGATTGCCGATTAATGAGGTGCCAAAATACTCAGCTTCTGAAACGCCTGTAAAATCTGGCTTGCTCCGTAGCCCATAGCTTCGTACAACGGCATGGCCGCACTGTTATGCTTGTCCCCGGCTACCCAAATACGGCTAACCTTACGTTGCTGAAAACGTTGCTCCATAAGCTCCACAAGCGATTTCCCAATTCCCATCCGACGATGATCCGGGTGAATAGCAATACGATAGTAACAACCATGATTCTGATCAATCGTGCCAATCAGGGCACCAACGATCTCTCCCTCTTCTTCGGCAACGACGATCAAACCGGAATCCCACGAAAGCTGACGGGCAAAAGCCCCCACCGTCTCTTTGTAGCACTCCTCTGACAAGGCAATTTGCATGAGTTCCGTAACTGAATTCACATCACTTAATTGAAAGGAACGAACGTGCATAAGTAATATCTCCCTTTTCGTAAGCATAATAAAAAAATTGAGACAGCACCGTCATTTTTACATAAATCCATAAAGCGCTTATCATGGTGTTAATCACAAGGCATTATGATAAAAATGCATACGATCTGCTATATATGAAATGAAGAACAGGTAAAGGGTGTATGCCCTCAAGTTCGTCATGTCATAGACATGACAGCTTATAGCAGACGACAAAAAAGCCGAAAATTCTGCTTCCTTGACCATTAAACCATACTTTTTGACGGAATACATCCCTTTTTCTCATGTAAGCGCTATATATAAAGCGTTTACATTTTTGAAGGTCAAATTTACCTCTTTTTACCTATGTATTACGTATTCCAATCGGGTTTTTGGACATGCTATCTACCAGGCCCTATTGCTCAGTTTGGTATTTTACAAACAAAAATGTTGAAAAAATAGGCTGGATGCGGTTTAATATAACTATCGAGGGTATTATTACATAGGAACACTTACCCAACCATATAACCAGGAGGGATTTTATTATGGCATTTCAATTACCAGAACTTCCTTACGCAAAAGACGCACTGGAACCACACTTTGATGCACTGACAATGGAAATTCACCATGATCGTCACCATAACACATATGTTACGAACTTAAATGCAGCTCTGGAGAGCGCTCCTGAACTGCAAAGCAAAAGCCTGGAGGATCTGATCTCCAATCTGGACAGCGTTCCTGAAAGCATCCGCACTGCGGTTCGCAATAACGGTGGTGGACACCACAACCACAGCCTGTTCTGGGAAGTTATCGGTCCTAACGGCGGTGGACAGCCAACAGGTGCAATTGCTGAAGCAATCAACAACGAACTGGGCGGCTATGACAAATTTAAAGAAGACTTCACTAAAGCAGCTACAACTCGTTTTGGTAGCGGCTGGGCTTGGCTGGTTGTCGGCAAAGACGGCAAACTGGCAATCACTAGCACTCCAAACCAAGATAGCCCGCTGTTCGAAGGTCTGACTCCGGTACTTGGACTGGACGTTTGGGAGCATGCTTACTACCTGAAATATCAAAACAAACGCCCAGATTACATTGCAGCTTTCTACAATGTAATCAACTGGGATGAAGTTAACAAACGTTACGCGGCTGCAAAGAAATAAGCCAGTAGCAACATTCTTATCCTAAATCATGAAGGGCTGTCTCAAAAGTAGATTTTCTACGAATGAGACAGCCCTTTTGGCATTCTGTGGTAAACTGGTGGAAATCATTCTTTATTACAGTCCCAGGAGGGTAATGGATGCAGACTTTTTTTCGTTATAACTGGATGGTTCGAGAACAATGGTATCGCTGGTGTGAAGAGGTGCCGCAGGAGGAACTGCTGAAAGAACGTATTGGCGGGGCTGGCGGCATTCTAAAAACGCTCTTTCATATCGTTGATGTAGAATGGAGCTGGGTTCAAATCATTCAAGGCAAACCTGATTTCCAGGAGGACTTCTCTCAGTATAATACGCTGGATAAAGTCCGCGAGCTGGACGCGAAGTTTCGACTCGATGTGGAGCCGTTCGTCCTCGCCTGGCATGAAGGTCTGGAACGAAAAAGGTTTGAAGATCACCTCCCGGACGGCAGAATTGCGATCGATGCCTGGGGAGAGGTGATGCGCCATGTCATTGCCCACCAAATTCATCATATCGGACAGTTGTCCGTATGGTCGCGTGAGCTCGGCAAGGCCCCGGTTTCAGCCAATGTAATTGGCAAAGGACTGATTGAGAGCGATCCATCCATATAGGTATAATATCCGCAATTAAAAATGAGTAGAAAAGAGCCTTCAAGCTCCTTCTACTCCTTTTTATGCATACACTTCGACTCATTTCTTAAAGTATTGCTTTTGACCTCTTGCTCTTGATAACACCATAAGCCAATGTAAATAATGCTCCACATATCAGGGCAATAAGATGAGCGACAAGATAATTGATATGACCGTGGTTATCTGACGCTGCAATTGCAAAGCCAGGAAGAGCCGTGGTTCCGAATCCTATGGCTGTCAGCTTGCTTAAATATACATATGCTCCGGCAACCATTCCTCCGAGACATCCAGCAACCAGAGGGAACTTATACTTCAAAGTGACCCCGAAGATCGCGGGTTCCGAGATTCCAAAAAGTACAGACCCGAATGCAGAGTAACCCAGTTCTTTAACCTTGGTGTCTTTGCGATTCAAAAGAATATACCCCAATACGGCGCCCCCTTGAGCCATCAAAGCTACCGATGCCAATGGATTGATAAAATTTCTGCCTGTGTCAGTTAACAGCTGTGCTTCTACCGCGCCCATAACATGGTGCAAACCTGTAATAACGATGATCTGCTGAATACCTGCAAAAAACATAAAGCCGAATATTCCTAGGTTTTGCGTCATCCAAAGCAACGAAACAGTCACCAGACTGGCTAGCTCCCGCCCAAGAGGGCCGATAATCGTAAACAATAGCAGAGAAGAAACAAAGACCGTCAGCAAAGGAGCCAAAAATAGTTTAATCATGTCTGGAACCTTTTTGTTAAAAAACTGATCCAACTTGGCTACCACATATCCCATCATCAGAGCAATAATAATACCGCCCTGAAAGCCTACCAACTGTACGGGAAGGCCGAAAAGACTGATCGATTCCGGATTTTGGCTCCCTTTAGCTACCTCAAAGGCATCCGCCAAGGCTGGATGAAGCATAATCGCACCCAGCACAAGCCCCAGAATCGGACGGCCGCCATATCTCTTGGTTGCAGAATAAACAACAAGCAGCGGCAGGATGGTGAAAATACCTGTGGAAACGATTTGAACAAAGCGATTGATCCCTTGGAAAATTGGATACATCTCCACAATCGATTTAGGGCCGAATAGCCCCTTCTGGCCTAATAGACCGGTGATCCCCATTAACAATGCGGCGGCAAGAATTCCAGGCATGATCTCAATGAAGACATCTGACAGCGATTTAATGGCTTTTTGAAAAGGATTTTGCTTTTGTGCGGACTTCGATTTGACATCACTTAATGACATATCTTCTGTTCCGGTCAGTTTGGAGAACACGGCATAGATATTATTGACCAGCCCTGCTCCGAAAATGATCTGCAGTTGATCCCCCGCTATGAACACACCTTTAACCAGATCAATATCTTCAATCTTTTTTAATTCCGCTTTTTCATTGTCCTCAAGTACAATTCTTAATCTTGTGGCACAATGGGCCACACCGATAATGTTATCTTCACCACCGATATTTTTTAAAATTTCTTGAGAAATTTGCTTATATTGCTTTTCTTTTGCTTCCATCTCCTGGACCCTCCTCTAGCTGAATCAGATGTCTTCTTTAACAAACCTCCAGAACATGCCTAGAAAATCCTGTTTTACCCTGGCAAGCGTTATGCCGACATGCATTAATTCATCACCGCCAAACAGCTCACCAGTTTCTATATTTCTGTAAATGTAGTCTGGATTCAGACCTTTGAATTTTAACGTTTTAATCGCGGCAGCCGGTTGGGATAAAACCTTGAAATAACTGGCCGCCATTTCCGTTTGATCCTCTGACACAAAGCTCCATGCGGCTTCATTTTCATCAAACGGATTAATGATTCTGTAAAAGTTTCCAAACTGAATGAGCGATCTCATTTCCTTATATAGAGCTATCTGCTTTTTCACAACTTCTTTTTCTTCAACAGTTAATGTCGTCAAATCCAGCTCATAACCTAAATTCCCGGCCATAGCGACATAACCTCTGGTCTCCAATGGTGTTATTCTGCCCACTTGATGGTTGGGTACGGTGGAGACGTGTGCGCCCATCGTAATCGGAGGATAGACAAGACTTGTCCCCCATTGAATTTTCAGTCGGCAAATGGCATCTGTATTGTCACTCGTCCAGGTCTGAGGCATGTAATAGAGCATACCGGCATCAAAACGGCCTCCTCCACTAGAACAGCTTTCGAATAAGACATGAGGAAACTGCGATGTAAGCTCTTCCATAATACTGTAGAGTCCCAGGATATAACGATGCGCCGTCTCCCTTTGTCTCTCAGGTGGCAAGGCGGCCGAACCCACATCTGTCATGTGACGATTCATGTCCCATTTTACATAAGTAATTGGAACGTTCGATAAAATATCGGAAACCGACTTAACGATGTACTCACACACTTCCTTCCTTGATAAATCCAACATAAGCTGATTTCTTCCCAGCGTATACGGACGATCAGGGACATGGATACACCAATCGGGATGCCTTCTGTATAAATCACTGTCTATGGATACCATCTCAGGTTCAAACCACAAACCAAACTCCATACCCAGATTTCGAATGCGATTGGCAAGATCCGGCAATCCATCTGGAAGTTTGCGACGGTCCACCACCCAATCGCCTAATGAAGTATTGTCATCATCTCGTTTCCCAAACCACCCATCATCCAATACAAACAGCTCCACTCCTACATTTTGAGCTTCCTTCGCCAACTGCTCAATCTTGTCGGCATCAAAGTTAAAGTAGGTGGCTTCCCAGTTATTAATCAGGATCGGCCGTTCCTTGTCACGAAATGGTCCACGACATAATCTGTTCCTGTATAATTCATGATAAATTCTCGACATGCCGCCCAAGCCATTTTCGGTGTATACCATAACCACTTCCGGCGTTTGGAACGACTCCTCCGGTCCAAGCAGCCATGTGAAATCAAAAGGATTAATCCCCATCGTGACTCTAGTGTTCCGATAGGAATCTACCTGCGTCTGGGCCGTAAAGTTCCCGCTGTACACCAGATTAAAGGCGTATACTTCGCCCTGATCTTCATCTGTCCCTTCTCTTACAAGTGCCATAAAGGGTGCCTGATGAGGGCTACTGGCGCCACGGCAGCTGTCTACCATTTGAATTCCAGGTAAAACTTTTCTCCTTGCTATATTTTTTTCATTGTTATGCGCACCGTACAAGGTAATGAGTTCATACTCATCATCTCGAAAATCCACACTGGCACTTAACGCTCTAAGCAGTTTTAGCTGCTGCTGGCCTTCATTATCAAAACGGACAGAACGGGTAATGACATCCCGCTTTGGATATAGGCTATAGGATAGTACAATCTTTACATCAATTAATGGATCTTCAAGGATGATTTCCAGTGTTTCTACTTCGCCATCATCCTCCGCATACGTAGAAGGAAGCCCTTTCAATTTTGCTTTGCCTTGGTAAACCCGATGTTCTTTATACCGAAAATCTGTCACTGTAGAACCATTCTCCAATTGAAGCTGATACGCAGGAATCCTGAAATCACTATTTCCAAATGACGGATATTCTTGCGGGATGGTATCCAGTGAAAAAGCTCGATCCGCCCCATCCGGATTGGGTGAAAACCCTCTATCCATAAAGATGATTTTATTGCTTCCCCGATAGTTCTGAATTTTCTTTCCCCAATACAGATGGGCTAAATAACCATCTCGTATAACCTGCATGACATAACTGGTATTGCTGCCTTGTAAATGGAATAAAAGCTTCTCTTTATCGATGATTATAGCCATAGTGACCCCCTTGTAGCGCCAATAGTAATATTTTCAAAAACTATAAATTATGTTGTTTCCTTGTTTCTTACACCCTAATCATAATGGAATAGTTTTAATAATTATATGGAATAATGTAGACTCTATATGAAACGGTGTGATAATATGCAGAGATGAATTAAGAGGTGAAAACAAATGAGTTCGCATTTTTCCAATCATTCCTATAACAACTTGGATCTCAATCTATACACTTGTGGCAAAGAGAGCTGTACCAGCAAACACTCTTATGGTCCAGCCATTCGAAGCGGGTATATGGTGCATTTTATTTTAAAAGGAAAAGGGATCTTTAAAGTCAACGATAAAATCTATCATTTGGAGAAAAACGATGCTTTCTTTATTGAGCCGAAGGTTTTAATTTACTACGAAGCGGATGAAGTCGACCCATGGGAATATGCCTGGATCGGTTTTAATGGGGTGCAAGCAAAAGAATATCTAAGCCGGACCTGTATCCATAGGGACAATCCCATTTTCCGGTTTGAAGCGGAGGGCAATCTTGCTCGCTGTATGGAAAGTATCGTCGTTTCTTCTACGCTGAAATCCAACAAAGACCTGTTGCTTACATCCAAGCTGTATGAATTCCTGTATCTGATGTTTGAACTTTACCCTAATCAGGAAGTCAACAATGAGGTAAGACAGCAGCGGTATATCAAAGAAGCGCTTCTCTTTATTCAACAAAACTATTCACACTTCATTACCGTAAGTGACATTGCCAAGTACATTTCAATAGACCGCTCGTATTTGCATCGTTTATTTAAACAGCAACTCAATAAGTCACCACAGGAATTTTTATTGCATTTGAGGATTGAAAAATCTTGCTCCCTCTTAAAAAATACTTCCCTGAAAATCGGAGATATTGCTCGGTCTGTAGGGTATAAAGATGTATTGCTGTTTTCCAAAATGTTCAAAACAGTCAACAAGATGACTCCATCCGAATACCGAAGAAATCACCAAAAATAAAACGCTTTGACGTTCTACCTCGGCTGCCCATAATAAACCTCTTATGAACAAAGAGGTCAACCAGTAAAAACTGGCTGACCTCATAATACGAACGGACAGGATAGCTTGGTTGTTCGAGAAAAATAATAACTCCTTTAATTCCGGACAGCCAGAGCAGCCGCAACGGCAACTGGATCTCCACCGCACGTCTCAAGCTGATCGATTACGATTTATCATTAGGCCGGCCTTATCATTACTCATGTTACATCTTCTTTAAATTGACGACAAAGAAATTTATAAAATTATGCTACTCAAGTCTCAAGACCCATTCACCAAATAATTTTAAAATTGATTAGATTATTTCACAACCAACATTAATATGCGGCGAAGAGGGAATTTAATCGACCAGAAGAGGGCAGTTGTTCTCTCTCCTATTCAGACACCTTACAAAAGAAAAGCACGTTAAAAATACTCAGTCGGAGGAATCACTATTTTGAGAAAGCTATCATTTTTTATTGCCATTATCATTTTAGGTACAATGTTGTCCGCTTGTTCTGCCATTACATCCACCGTGGATCAAGCGCCTGCAGGCGTTACGTCCGGTGAGAGCAAAGAAATCGAAAAATACAATGCGTATGTGACACTGAATAACTTGATGACAGGCAGAATCAATGAGGTTCTGGTTCATTATTTCGAGAAGTTCGGAGGTGATACACAGCCTGTAATCGACAAGAACTTCAGCTTCATCATGCTCGGCGTTACTGAAACTGAGCGGGAAATTGTTGATAAAGCGAACGGCTATACCGCAAGCCAACCTGCTTTTTCGAACGTAGACCCCGTAGTGATCAAACTGACACCAGTCATCAATGATCTGTTGTCCGTCCTGGACGAAATGAAAGCCTACTACGATACAAAAGGCTACGTGGATGATAATTTCGCAAAAGGAAAACAGCTGCATACCAAGCTTGTAAGTGCCAATCTCGCTTACGAGACTGTCGCCAAACAATACTTCACGGCTTTGCAAAAATTGGGTAACGAGCAGCGTCTGGCTGAACTGCAAAAACTCAAGGATTCAGACCAGCAGATTAGGTATAATGCCTTGAAGTTTATGATAGATGCCGAGGCTACGGCCATTGAAATGGATGAGCAGGGAATCACCGCCGACAACGTGCTGCAGCTTGATATGACGAAGTTTAAAGCCAAATACGACATTATGACCGCAGATCTGAGTACGCTCATGACAATCTCAAAAGACAAGAAACGAGTTCAAAAAGAAGGGATTAACAGCTTCAGTATCGAGAGCTATGTTGATTCAGCCACTGAGGCAAAAGCGGCCGCTTCGAAAATCATTGAACGCATCAATAAAAAGGAACCTGTATCTGATTCTGATCTGAACGGCCAGTTCCTGAACACTACGGATGGCACGCCTGAGAATTTCAATTATAAGCTAAGCAAGGCAGTCGAACGATATAATGAAATAAATTAAGCGTATCGTGGATAAGGTTGTAGCAACGATTCTAGGGAAAGAAAAGCAATGGTGGAAAGGCGAAGAGGTTAACAAGATTGCCGTCGGGATCGCGAAACAGAACGACACGGTTCCCCCACGGCATTGTGGTAGATTCCTTTACCCACTCATCGACAAACGGCTTCAAGCGCTCGTAATATTCGGCATCGACATCGTGGACGTGGAACTCGATGATGACAGTGTGATTGTCGGCCGCCACTACCGAACATATACAAAAACACTACTGACAACAGTATGTAAGTAGCGTTTATGAAGAAACCATAGGGAAAGAGTGATATGACTGCACTAATAGGATACGTTAGTTCAATGGAACAGCGACAGTCTAGGACTTTATTTCGTATTATTAGGTCAACCAAAAATTTGGTTGGCCTATTTTAATAGGTGTTTTAAGATGACGATAGCCGGGAAGAACTAGGTGGTATTAGGGAAATAAATAACCCCGTCAAGAAAACTGTTCTCCCACTATCACCAACGACCATGTTTGAGCTGGTTGGGGCATGCGATCCCGTATAACAAGCGAAGCTATGAGGTTGGAATCATCGTGGGCTCGTTTCATTTCTCATACGAGAAGAAATTGAACATCTCATTGTGAATCCCTTGCAATCTAAGCGAGCACGCGGGACTACGTTACGCAAAGTTAAAACAGATGCAGCAGACGCTTGGCACTTAGCTGAAATGTTCTACCGCGGCGATTTAAAGCCGCACCGGGCATGGGATGAAGCTCATACAAGCTTGCCTTCAGGGTAAGGTCAAAAATGCCTCTCAATCTTTGTTTGAACATGCCAGGCTCTCTCACTCTAGGAAGTGGATTAACGATAGAGCAGAGCTGCTAGACATAGCGCTGAAGCAAAAAGCCAAGGTCAACCGAAGCATCTCTCAACATTACGTTTTAGAAGGAATGATTACCTTATTACTTGCTTTTCAGTCTCAACTCGAAATATTAGAGACACAAATGGAGGAAATTTCCGTAAATCAGCTTATACATACATATACGCCATACTTAGTAAAAACGAGCCCTATTGTCTGTAAAATTACCATATTACCATATTAATCCATAAATTTCTGTAGGAGCAGAGGGTTTCTTAGTCATGCCTCTAAATGGGGTCCAACCAATATTTTAACGAAAATATACGCTAAGGGAGCATAAAAAACGGGCTTTTCTTACTCTAAGTCGTTGTCCACTATACATCATTAGCGCTCATCAGTATGCCGAAAAACGGTTCGTTACGTCCGCTAAGGTCATCAGGAACGATGAAAATGCATGTCCGATAAAGCTAAGCATAAAAACGGTCAAAATGTTGGCGCTACCCCTTATACCAAAACTGGTCCTCTATAAATTCTAAAGCATCCCGGTTTTGGACAGTAAACCGGTCACTCATAGAATGAATCGTGTTGATACGTTTACATAGATCATCCGGATTCCAGCGTGAGAGTAAGATCTTTGGATCACCACGCATGCCTCCAAGAGGATTCGCACGATAAATGCCTGAAAACGCCAGACGGTTGACCAAGAGCAGACTCCATGCAGCCTCGGACATCATCAATGTTCATATTTTCACTACCCCTATTTATTATCATTTTAGGGGTGAATGACCAATTACATTATGAACGTTTCCCATCTAGGTTTCCCCTTATGCAGAAGATCATGGAAATGAGAAGAAGCACCAATGGTACTGCCGCGCATATGATTATTCCAAAATACCCCGTTACTGTATCAAAGTTATCTATTTGAATAAAATTTTGAGGATAGATGCTGACGGCAAATATGATAATTAACGGAAGATAAAAAATGTATCCGTTCCACTTTTGGGTGAGCTGGCTGATCCCGGCTACAAGATAGAAATAATAATTTGAGGCGGTCATGAAAATTTTGATTGTCCATAAAATGATAAAAAATATTTCAAACCGTTCCAGGAACGAACCGGGGAATTCAATTTGCTGCGCAAAAGAAACGACCGGCCATTGCAATCGGGAAACTTCTTCTACCGACATACAGCCAACGACCATCGTTACCATCATGACATACAAAGCCATTGCAATCGAGTAGCCAATCCCCCCCGCTTTCCATGCTTTTTGTGGATTGACCATAAAATTAGTTAATATGAGCATGGATTCAAAACCCAGCGTCGAAAAAGGTACAACTTTAAGAGATTTGAGGATCGGCCCCCACCCTTGATGGAAAACAGGGAGCAAATTATCAATGTCAAAATGATTGATATTGAGAATGATCAGCAATAAATAAACAATAAAGGTTAAGGGAAAGAAAAGCTCGACCAAGCGAACCATCGCATGAAGACCGCCCGAGGTCAAATAACCAATAAGCAGAAGGAACGGCAAGAGAATCATGCTTACCGGAGTTCTCTCCAATGCAAGGGCTTTGAGGAATTCTGCCATCATTCTGGATACAAGAGAGCAGATCATCACGCAATATACCATGAACGCAATATTGATGAAAAGGCTGATAAATTTACCTGCGATCACAGAATTGAGCTCATAGAACGTCTTCCCTGGAAATCGCCGACACAATTTCACGTTGATAAAAACGACGCCGACACCAAACAGACTTGCCAGCAAAAGCCCCTGCCACACGTCAGGCGTTTGCGTCTGTTCCGTGATGGTTCGTGGTAAACTGACAATTCCCACAGCGTACACGGTCGAAGTTACTGTTAATAGAGCTTGTATAGTAGAAATTTCATCCTGTTTCATGGAAGGTATGTTGGGCATTACGCTCCCTCTCCTTTTGCATAAAGCACCTGTTCGTTTAATCTGTACTTCAACCCGAACGTCGATCGGTATTTCACTGAATGTATCCTGCCAATTGTCTTTTACACGATCCCAGTAGGCGGGATAGTTCACTTTTACCTTTGAACCGAAGCCGGCTACGTCTGCTTTCATTTCTTTCTGGAGCTTGCTTAATGATTGGAGCACGATCTGTTTGATTTCATCTTGCACCGTTTCTTTAGCGGTTCGGATGAACGGTTCCTTCAAGAACTCCGAAGAAATAACCGAGTTTTCGTTTAGTTTGACAGCTGTTTTGATACGAACCGTGAATGAGAGAGCCTCCCCTTTGACGTGAGGGATAAGTTTGCTATGGGTATCCTCAACTTCATCCTGATAACACTTCTATCACACACGCCTCAAGATCTGTTCCTTCTTTCGCATTGATCGTAAAAGCCGCCTGCTGTACCAATTCTTCCTTCAGTTGTTCCAGATTAACCTGAGAGCGGCCTTCACGGATTCCCGTTTGTCCCACATCCATTTTTTTGAAGACGACATCAGGAAGATGATCCAGGATCTTTTTTAGATGATCTAATTTCGCCTCGAGTAATCTTGCCATGACGATGACGGTCCCCCTTCAAAAAACTTAAATCATGATATACATGTAATATGTGTAAAATAGTGATAAATATTCATGGGGAAGAACAGGGGTCTATCGTGTTCGGCGATGGAGGAGTGGATACTAGAACCAGAGGGACTCTCTTTGAGTATCAGTAAGCAAAAAAACGAACACCAGATGGTGTCCGTTGTTATGGAGGCGAGGGTACTCTCGTCGAGCGATTCCGTGAAGCTAATCCCTTTTAGTTGCTCATTAAATTCCCGAATTGTTCTGTCGTTCCGTTTGGTTCAACAGTAGGATTTCTGTTTAATGCAATTGGCAAACATTTTGATTTTTGGCGAGTAACACAATCACAAAAGATGCATCCTTTTCAACCTTGCCTTTCAACATAGGAGTATATCCTGTACTAGTTTCACTCATGGTGTACTTGATCAAAAAATGGAAGAAGAGTCCATTTCTTACGATTATTATTTTTACCACTGTGACAACAGTTGCTGAACTATGCGCTGTTTGGCTGGGCTGGGTTACTTATAGCATTGGCTGGAATTATTTATGGACTTTCATTTCTTACGGTATTGCATTTGTACTAGTTTACTTATATATACTGGTTTTGAAATGGGCAGAGAAATAGACGAATCTCCAAGCCAAGCGATAGCACAATAGAAGCAGTGAAGCCTAGTCTTTCGACTTGCGGGTCACTGCTTTTTTGAGTGGGAGTCAAATAAATGGAATTTGATACTCGACCTATTAGACGATCCTTTATTTTTTGCTGACAGTTATATTATTAACATCAGTTCTCTTTTTGCTTTGCATAATATTCGTTGATCAGATCCAGGAACACCTTGGGAAACGCCAAGGTGGACATATCTGCTTCGCTGATCCAGCGGTACCCCGCCGGCAGCGCATTATGTGCGTGCTCCACCTGCTCAGCCAGCGCAATCAACGCACCTGGCTTCGCCGCGGCGCTGTAGCTGGCCCGCTGCTCGGCAGCCAGCGGCTGTTCGCCCGCCTCCCCGGCAGGGACGGCGACCTCTTCATACTGGAACACACGCAGGTTCCAGTGAATGTGGCTGAACGTGTGCTCTGCCTCACGTACGAACCGCACCGGGCGAGCATGCACGCCCTCTGCCAACAAATGAGCTGCCAGGTGATCCATGGCTGGCTCATCCGGCACCGGACCGTTGTAGCCCTCCGGCCCGGCAAGCTCGTGCGGCAGCTCCCACATACGGGCCAACAGGCCCTTGGCCGGGCGCTGGCGCACAAGCAGGCGGCCTGCGTTGGCACCGCTACCCTCGATAAGGGCGACGGAGCGAGGCTCCAGCCGCGGCGGCTTCGCTTTTGTTTTGACTGGCAGCGTCTCCTCGCGGCCTGCCAGCCTGCCCGAGCAATGCTCCATGACCGGACAGGTCAGACAATGAGGCGACTTTGGCGTGCAGACCAGCGCCCCCAGCTCCATCAGCGCCTGATTAAAATCGGAGGCTCTTCCTTCGGGAATCAGCTCCCTGACCAGACTTTCCATATGCGCTCGCGTGCTGCCCTTCATGATATCCTCTTCAATGAGAAAATAACGCGACAGCACACGCATCACATTCCCGTCTACAGCAGGCTCTGGCCGATTAAAGGCAATGCTCATAATCGCCCCCGTCGTATACGGACCTACTCCTTTCAGTGCAGCAACAGCCTGCGTATCATCTGGCACCTGCCCACCGTGAAGCTCAACTACCTGTTTCGCCGCCGTTTGCAAATTCCGGGCCCGCGAATAATACCCCAGCCCTTCCCACAGCTTGAGAACATCCTCCTCGGGCGCTTCCGCCAGCGCTTCAATCGTCGGAAAACGTGCAATAAAGCGATTAAAATACGGAATGACCGTATCGACACGTGTCTGCTGAAGCATAATTTCCGAAATCCAGATATAAAAAGGATTGCGATGGCGGCGCCACGGCAAGTCGCGTTTGTTACGTGTATACCAATTCAACAGTTCAAAACTGAAGTAACGCTTTTGTTCCAATGTATTTGTAGTCATCACATCACGTCTCCTTATATTCGACAATCACAAAAGCAGAGGCAATGTTAGGCTGATGTGTAATACTCAAGTGAATGCTGTAATTCGAGTCACCCGTATTCGGTAATCTCAGTCGATCCCACGCAGACGAAGACAAATAAACTACGGGCTTCCCCCCCGGTTCAGGTAAAATTTCCATATCGCTGAACCCGATGATTTGTCCAATTCCACAGCCAAAGGCTTTCGTTATGGCTTCCTTGGCAGCAAAGCGCCCTGCTACGAACTCCGCTAGCCTTCCCTTGCGTTCCACTGCAAGCTCGCGTTCTGCCGGGGTCAACACCCGATTCAAAAATGCATCTGCATATTTACCTGCCAAAATATGAGCCATACGGCTTATTTCCAGCACATCATGTCCAATTCCGTAGATCATTTGGGTATTCCCCGCCCTTTTTTACTTTACTGGATCTATTGTAACAGTGCGTCCACACCCTGGCGAGTCGCAAAGGCGTAAAAGCGTCACCAAAATATGTTAAAATGAGAGAGGCAATCAGTGAATGCTTTAAATTCGCGGATATGCCGGTTAAAAAACTCCCGTAGAAAGGAAGGATAGGATGTCAGAAACGATTGTGGTTGAAGCTGGTACTGATGCAGGAACAGATGCGGTGATCCGGGCCTCATGGTTTCCCGCTAAAAATACGGCCAAGAGCCTGCTCATCATCGCTCATGGCTACAAAGGATTTAAGGATTGGGGTATGTTCCCCTTTATTGCAGAAGCATTAAGTATGGATAACCACGTAGTAACCTTCAATTTTTCACATAATGGCATAGGTGAGGATCTGGAGAATTTTACCGAGCTGGAAAAGTTCGCACGCAACACTTATAGCCGCGAACAAGAGGATTTGGAACTATTGCTGTCCGATCTGAGAGCACGCCATGAATTCAGAGAATTGCCGTTGTTTCTGTTAGGACATAGCCGAGGTGCGGGAAGCTGCTTTGTATATGCACTAGATCATCCCGGCGAGATTGCGGGCGTCATTTCATGGAATGGCGTAACCAATCTTGATCTGTTTACTTTACCACAAAAAGAAGAAATGCGTGCCAAGGGACGCAGCTATGTGCAGAACGCCAGAACCGGGCAACAGCTTCCGCTTGATGCTATCATTCTGGACGACCTGGAGCACAATCGCGAGCGTTTTTCCATTGTAGACAGGCTTGCCAATAGCCAGCTCCCAGCTGTACTTATCCAGGGAACCGAAGACTCCAAACGTCTACGGGAAGGCTCTGCCCAGCTCACCTCCGTTCGTCCCGACATCGAGTGGGTACAAATTCAAGGCGGCAATCATACCTTTAACACCGTTCATCCATTCCAGGGAGGCAGTCTTCAACTGGATCAGGCAATTACCGAAACCCGCCGCTTCATTGACCGGATCACTAATTAGGCAGTAGCCCCCTCAATACAAACGGCGATCCGCCGGGCGGATCGCCGCATTTATTTAGCTTAGCATTTTACAATTCCAAAATGATTAATGCTTACACTCCCGGAATGCTTGTCCGCTTATGTGCTGTACGTGTAAAATAGCTTTCCAGCTTTTCGCGGGCCGCCGGGTCAATTTCTTTGCCCTCCAGGTAGTCGCTGTTTGCTTCGTAGGAGATTCCCAGTTCCTTTTCATCCGTCTGGCCTTCCCACAATCCTGCTGTAGGCGCTTTGTCCAAAATAGCCTGCGGAACTCCAAGATAGCTGGCCAGCAAACGCACCTGACGTTTGTTGAGAGTGCTGAGCGGTGTAATATCGACCGCACCATCACCCCATTTGGTATAAAAGCCTGTAATGGCTTCTGAAGCGTGATCTGTACCCACGACGAGCAGGTTCAGTTCATTCGCAAGTGCGTACTGAACCACCATACGTGTTCTTGCCTTTACATTTCCTCTCACTTGCGGAGTAATGGAACGTTCCAGACCGATATCCTTTAATGTGTGCTCTACTTCCACGGCAATCGTATCCACGGCTTCCTTAATGTTCGTTTCCCCGGCATATTTCAGGTTGAACGCTTTAGCCACCGCGTAGCTATGCTCGATATCTTCCTGTTGACCATAGGGCTGGAATACACCCAGTGTTTTGTATTCTTGCCCTTGCTCCTGTGTCAACTCATCTGTAGCCTGCTTGCACAAGGCGGCTGCTACGGCACTGTCAATCCCGCCACTGATGGCGATCAACAGCCCTTTGCTTCCTGTTTTTGTTACGTACGACTTGAGGAAATCCACACGCTTGCGGACCTCCGCCTCTACGTTGATCGTAGGCTGTACTCCCAATTCAGCAATAATCTGTTCCTGCAAACTCATCAGATAAGCACCTCTTTTTTAGGAATTTCCTTCACAAGCCAACACGCAAAAGCCCCGGCAAGTTTCGCAGGCGAAAAATGCGGGGGCATAGCTTGAGCAGTCTTACCGGCAAAAACGGTCAAATGCACTGGTCAAATCAGCAGCAATCTGATCTGCCGAACGATCTTCGATCTGATGACGCTCGATAAAGTGAACCAGTTCGCCGTCTTTCAGTAACGCGATCGAAGGGGAAGATGGCGGATACGGCGCGAAAAATTCGCGAGCCTTCGCCGTTGCTTCCTTATCCTGTCCCGCAAAAACCGTATACAGATGATCCGGCGTTATATCATGCTTCAGCGCTTCAGCTATACCCGGGCGGCATTGGCCTGCGGCACAACCGCATACCGAGTTCACAACCACCAGCACTGTACCTTTAGCATCAGGCAGCTTAGCCTCCACATCTTCAGAAGTACGCAGTTCCTGAATCCCAAGATTCGTCAGTTCATCGCGCATAGGCTGAACTGAATCTCTCATATATTGATCGAAAGACATAGACATATTCTTTCACTCCTTTTCACTAAATCATGTATACTACATTTCTAATTTCACCCTTTGCCGTAGTAAAGGCATGGACATCTAAAGCCCATTATACAATCTTTTTCACGTAATTTGCAAAAAATCCGGTTACATCTTTGCACAATTATTTCTGTATCGAATTTATGACAGGAGTCTCAGAATGCTCCCGATAAGTCGGAATGGTTCTGCGCAAACGGACTTTAAACTGTGTGCCCATTCCCTCCACCGAATCTACGGCAATCGTACCGTGATGACGCTCCACTATACTTTGACATAAGGCCAGACCCAAACCTGTACCTTTCGTTTTGGTTGTGTAAAAAGGCTGGAACAGCTTTTCAAGCTGTTTTGGCGGAATTCCCGGACCTGTATCCCTCACTTCCAGTTCGACAAAATCCTCTTCTTCATGAGTAGAAATGGTCAGCACACCCTTTTCCCCCATAGCTTCCATCGCATTACGCGATAAGTTAAGCAGCAATTGCTTGATTTCCTTAGGATTCAGATGCAGCATCGTTACATGATCCTCCAGTTTTAACTCAATCGTCTGTCCCCTCAGGTTCGCATCTGCCCACAAAAGAGGTGTTAGTTCACGAATGATATCATGCAGATGACACTGCTCCTTCTCGACAATCCGATTCTGGGCCAGGGAAAGAAAATCATTAATAATCCCGTTCGCCCGATCCAGCTCCTCCATCACGATGCGGTAATAATGACTTAGAGAATCAGGACTCTTCTCGCGCATAAGCTGTAAAAACCCGCGCACAACCGCCATCGGATTACGTATTTCATGAGTAATGCCCGCTGCCATTTGTCCGACCAGACTGAGCCTCTCGAAATTGCCCAACTCACTGCGCAGCGTCTCCAGCTCTGTGATGTCCTGCAAGGCGATAATGACACCTGTCGTTTGATTGATATGTTTATCTCGAATAGGAAGGAAACTGGAGAAGAATACTTTGGGAGATACATTTATAAAATCAGCGCCTGCTTCTCCTTCCAAGGCTTTCGCAACTCGTTCGTTGACTACAGGCGAAGCGCTAAAAACGTACAACGAGTTTAAAGGACGGCCTACAACCTCAGGCAGCGTAATATAGGGATCGAAGTCCCGGTAGAGCTCCAGCATCGTTTTGTTCATATGTATAACTCGTTCTTCGCTGTCCAAAGTAACAAGAGATAACGGCATCAAATCCATGACTTGACGCAGCTTATCCACTTCGATTAAATATTTGCTCGTAAACTCAGTTACATCTCGCCGCAACGTCAGTTTCTCAAAGGAATTATGCATCAGACTTACGACCGTAAAACTTGCCAACACACCTACAGCAACATTCCAAAACGTTGTAAGCAGATCAGGAATGTATACTGAAATGTTCTGTTTGCCCCACAATAGCGGTAATAATGCCTTAAGCAGCATATCAGCCACAACATATGTGAAAATTACGAGCTTTTTGTCCAACAATGTTCCTCTTTGAAAAAACTTGACATGCAGTAGCATAAAAGGAAAAAGGATAAAAGCAGTGCCCACATACATTGGGGACATTTCTATCGACTGCGCTATAATTAGAACACCCGTCAATGCAGAAGCAGCGAGAACAAAGGAAGTGCGACGTGTACCATACATGACGCCTACAGCAAGGGGAATAATACCGAGATTGGAAGGTAGGCCATATGGAGGCTGGTATTGAAAGAGCGAACATAGCAATATAGCTGGCAAGCAACACAGATAAAGTATTCCTTGATGAGGTCCGGGAAGCAGATTGCCTGCCCAAACCTTTTTCTTGTCCCCATAATCCGTTAATATAGAGAAAAAACCCGCCGATATAACGGCAAGGAGAACTTGGAGCACACTTTCCTTCAACGCAATTAACAAGGACTTCTCCCCCTCATCATCTTTCCTTGACGCCGTTAGTTGAATTAAAGCACAGGCTACAATATATTACAATATATGTGTTAAAATCCCGGTGTAGAACGACAAATTCTGCTAAATACCGGATATATATTAGAGGATCGTTTTTACGGTTTTTATACTCCTGTAAAATAAGAGATATACGCAGCTACTGTGCTCAAAGTCTATCTAAAGAGACGGTATTACGATATGATGGAAAATCTGTTACGCTATTCTGAATTTTTTTGAAAATTTGTCGACGAAAAGGAAGAGGCCTATGACTTACGACGTTATTGTGATCGGAGGCGGCTCAGCCGGCTTAATGGCAGCGGCTGCTGCCAGTGGCGAGGGCGCCAAGGTGCTTTTAGTGGAAAAGGGAAATAAACTTGGACGAAAGCTGGGGATCTCCGGCGGAGGTCGCTGCAATGTCACCAATGCAAAAGAGCTGGATGAACTTATTCGCCACATTCCCGGCAATGGCCGTTTTCTGCACAGTGCCCTGGCTGCTTTCGGCAATCGGGATATCATCGCCTTCTTTGAACAACTAGGTATAGCCTTAAAGGAAGAAGACAACGGGCGTATGTTTCCAGTAACGGACAAAGCCAAAACGGTCGTCGATGCTTTGATTAATAAGGTACGCTCTCAAGGAGTCGAGATTCGGACAAGCTGCCCTGTTCAAGAGGTGATTTACAAAGAAGGTCATACAGCTGGTGTGCGGCTGCGTTCCGGTGAAATGCTGCGTAGCCGTAACGTCATTGTCGCAGTCGGTGGCAAATCCGTCCCGCACACAGGCTCGGAAGGTGACGGCTATGCATGGGCAGAGCAAGCTGGGCATACCATTACAGAACTATATCCAACAGAGGTCCCGCTAACGTCAGGCGAGACGTTTATCCAGACAAAAGAGCTTCAGGGACTCTCCTTACGAAACATCAGCCTGACCGTATGGAATGCGAAACAAAAGAAGGTTGTCGTTCATGAAGGAGATATGATTTTCACGCATTTTGGTTTGTCTGGTCCAACCGCTTTGCGTTGCAGTCAGTTTGTCGTCAAGGGAATGAAAAAGGATAAGGTAAACACAGTATTGTTAACTCTCGATTTACAGCCTCACAAACATGCTGATGAAGTCTACCGTGAGACACTGGAACTGGCATCGGTCGATGCTAAAAAGGCGATCAAAAACGTGCTTAAACCTTATTTACCGGAACGCATGATTCCATTGTTGCTTCAGCAAGCTGAACTGCGTGAAGATTTGACCTATGATCATATTCCCAAGCAGCAATGGCAAGAACTCGCCCATCGAATCAAGGCGTTTCCCATTCGTGTGAATGGGACGCTCTCCCTGAAGGAAGCATTTGTTACCGGGGGTGGTGTGAATTTGAAGGAAATTAATCCGAAAACGATGGAGTCCAAGCTGATGCCTGGCTTGTTTTTCTGCGGTGAGATTCTGGATATTCACGGCTACACTGGAGGCTATAATATTACAGCGGCGTTTACGACAGGGCATACAGCAGGGACGCAAGCGGCTTTAAACGAGATGTAGGAGTGGGAGGCACTACGCGTAGGCTTTGATCTTACGATCGCTGGCCCTTCTCCAGATTCAAATCCTCCGCTTCGCTACAAACCGCCATTACAACCGCAATTTTCAAGAAAAATAGGAATTAAAAAGACTTAAATCAGTTGTATTGCTGATTTAAGTCTTTTTTTGAGTAATCGCGTATTGAACAAACTCCATCTTGTTTTAACGTTTACCGCTATTCCTAAACCTCAATAATGATAGGTAAAATCATAGGTCTTCTCTTGGTTTGGCTGTAAATAAACTGACCCACATTATCCTTTAACATCTGCTTAATCAAGCCCCACTGACTCATTTCGATTTCTGTTAACTCGTTCACTGTGGCCATAATCGTGTCTCGAATCTGATTCATCAGCTCTTCGGAATCCTTAACAAATACAAAGCCTCTTGATATGACTTCTGGCGTTGCAAGCATTTGCTTTTCGTTTTTGCTCAAAGTCATCACAATAATCAGCATTCCGTCTGAGGCAAGTTTTTTACGGTCCCGCAGTACAATATTGCCCACATCACCAGTTACCAGCCCGTCTACCAGGCTATTGCCGGATGGTACTTTGGGACCCAGGGATGCCCTTCCCTCTGCGATTTGAATTGTCTCTCCGTTTTGGACAATAAATACGTTTTCCATAGGAATACCGACTGATTCTGCTAGCTGACGATGCTGATGCAGCATTCTGAATTCACCATGTATAGGAATTAAATACTGGGGTTTCATCAGGGTCATCATTAACTTTAACTCTTCTTGGCTGCCATGACCGGATACGTGCATCCCCGTAGCGCTGCCTGATCCATAAATAACGTTAGCGCCCAGTACGTACAGGTTATCGATAACTTGGGAAAGATTTCGCTCATTTCCCGGTATCGCTCCCGCAGCAATGATGACGGTATCCCCAGGCAATATTTCGATTTTGGGATGCAGGGAATTAGCTAAACGGGACAATGCAGCCATCGGTTCACCCTGACTTCCTGTACATAAAACTGCAATTTTTTCTGCAGGATACCGCTCCGTTTCTCCAGCCTCAATCAACAAATCCTCGGGCATGTGCAAGAAGCCCAACTCTTTAGCCACCGTTACCACATTTACCATGCTGCGTCCGAGTAAGACCAGTTTGCGGCCTGTTTCCACAGCAGCGTCAATGACCTGCTGGACACGATTCACATTGGAAGCGAACGTGGAGATAAATACCTGCTGCTTGGCTCGAGCGAATGCATCCAGAATGTGCCCGCCAACCAAGCGTTCTGAAGGCGTAAATCCTGGTCTTTCCGCATTCGTACTTTCGGAGAGAAGCACCTTAACCCCTTTCTTTCCGATTTCAGCCATGCGATGAAGATCCGGAAAAGGTCCGCTGACAGGAGACATATCAAATTTGAAATCCCCGGTATGGACCACATTTCCTTCCGGTGTCTGAAAAAAAACACCCAGACAATCTGGGATACTGTGGACAGTAGTGAAAAAGGATGTCTGAATCTTCCCCACATCAATGGTAGAATCCGCATCTATAAGATGAAGCTCGGCATCACGTAAAAGATTATGTTCCTTTAGCTTAATCTTAATTAATTCGATGGTGAGCTTTGTCCCGAATACCGGAATGTTGATCTGCTTCAGTAAATAAGGAATGCCCCCGATGTGATCCTCATGTCCATGGGTTACAATGAGCGCTCTAACTTTATCCTGATTCTCCAGCAGATAGGTGACATCCGGTACAATGAGGTCAATACCAGGCAAATTTTCATTGGGAAACTTGGAGCCACAATCAATGACGACAATATCCTGATCGTATTGGATGAAATACATATTTTTTCCAATTTCATTAACACCGCCTAGAGCAGCAATGAGTAATCTGTTATCAGCAAGCATCAGTTTATTTCCTCCTTAGGAAAATGCTATCCATATTATTTATTTTCCGCGTAAACTTATACACCATATTGGGAAAGAAATGAGTAGCCTTCCTAAATAAGAGGACTTGTTTCACAAACACAAAAAGAAACCCTTGTCTCTAACAGACAGGGGCCCTCATTTGATTGATTACATACCCACCGCAGCCGATATCGCGGCAAAAATAGCAGCTATCAGCCATAGAATCGGGAATAGTTTGAAGATTACCTTCAGCCACTGTCCAAAGCTGATCCGGGCAATGGCCAATCCTGCCAGCAGCACTCCACCTGTCGGTGAAATGAGATTGGTTAACCCGTTACCAAATTGGTACGCTGTGACTACGGCTTCACGATTAATGCCTACAAGATCGCCAAGCGGTGCAAGTACAGGCATGGTTAGTGCAGCTTCCCCCGAAGAAGAGGGAACGAGGAAAGTAATGATATTATGCGCAAGCAACATAATAGTCGTGAATAAATAACTTGGCAAACCTTCCAGGACGCTTGCAAGTGCATTCAATACGGTATCAATAATCATCCCCTGTTCTGCGATAATCAGAATTCCGCGGGCGAGGCCTATGATCACCGCGGCGTAGATAAATTCTCCGCATCCTTTTACAAAATTCTCAGCTATCTCCTTCTGACTCATTTTGGTGACAACCCCAACAAAAATACCAAGGGCAAAGAAAAGGGCGCCGATCTCAGTCATATACCAGCCTTTGACCAAAATTCCCCAGACAATCGCTCCAAGCGTTACAATAAATCCACCTATAATTAATTTGTCCCGGAATGTGAAGACGACGTCCTCGCCTGTGCTTTCCTTAATAAATTGCTCGCGGTTTATAATATCACTTTGAAACACGAGGGATTTCTCCGGATTTCGCTTCACCCGGTGCGCATACCACATCGTAAAAGCAATAGAAATCATCGTAAATACAAGCCATTCGATAAATCTCAGCCAGAGCTGAGGATTCCCCTCCACTCCTGCGATTCCCTGGGCAATCAACACTGAAAATGGATTGACAGTCGAACCAACATAGCCAATTTGCGTTCCCAGAAATAAAATAAGAATCGCTGTCATAGAGTCGAAACCCAAGGCAAACATCAACGGAATGAAAATCGCATAAAGTGGAATAATTTCTTCACTCATCCCAAAGGTAGAACCTCCGAGACTGAAGATAACCATAGCAATGGGAATAAGCAAAATCCCTTTATTCTTCAACCGCCTGGCAAGAGCTGTCAGCGCACGATCAATGGCGCCTGTCTGCAGAATAATACCGAAGGAGCCGCCTACAATAAGAACAAAAGAGACGACATCGGCGGCATTGATAATCCCCTCAATAGGAGCGCTAAGGATCTGAGGGATTCCCTGTCTTAAATCGCCGTTCTCCCCTGTTTTGGGTACAGAGTGATAGGTTCCTGAAACGATTGCCGTTTTGGTCACACCGTTCACTGTCACTTCATGACGCTCAAATTGACCGCTGGGTACAACCCATGTCAACGCGGCGACTGTAATAATAATCAAGAATATTAAGGTATAACTATGGGGCAAGGATAATTTCCATTTTTTATTCGTGATGTTCATGTTTATCCCTCATTCCAAGAATGGTTATACGTAACCTTCCCTCCCATAATGGTCAATATCACTTGGGCATCCCTGATGTCACCAGCGGATGCATTAAGGAGGTCGCGATCAAAAACGGCGATGTCAGCATATTTTCCAGCCTCCAGCGTACCTGTAACCTCTTCCATATAACAATGTTTGGCTCCATTAATGGTCCATGCCTTTAAAACTTCGGATGCCGGCATTCCTTGGTCAGGATACCAGCCTCCAGCAGGTGAGCCATCCGGGAATAATCGGTGAGAGGCCGCATACAGCGAATCGGGGACACTGGTGATAAATAAAGGCAAATCAGTACCTATAGTGATCGGCACGTTAGCTTCCAGCATGGACTTATAATTATAAAAACGGTTTTCATTCTCTTTGCCTGCCACAGCAGACATATAAGCCTCTTCGTAAGAGGGATTTAGCAGCAAAATCTGAGCATAGACCTCGGCAAAAATTTCGTTTTCTCCCATTCTGTTCAGGTCATCTGGATGAGGATACTCCAGATCACTGATCGAATGTCTGATAAGGTGATTGCCTTGCTGCGCGCGGCATTTTTCAATCATGGATACTGCTTGGCGAATCGCAGCATCGCCTTCTGCAGTTAGGCAGCATTTGATCCCCTGGCTGTCCGCTTCCAGAACTGAGGCTTCAATTTTTTCGTAATCGACCGCCCTCAAATTCGTGACTCCAGGCATATCTGCGTAAGGCTCCAACATATCCCCTGTATGATCGGCTACGACGCCGTCAAGCATCAGCTTGTAGCCTTGAAAACGAATAAGGTCTCCATGATAAAGTGCCTTATACTTGATACCAATACTTATATCAAACGGTTCGACAACCGGTTCCAGCGAGAAATGAAACCGGAGTGGAAGTTCACCTGTTTCTTTCAATTCCTCTAGAATTGGAAGCAGCTCGCTATGCCGGTCAAAGCCAATATCTTTTATAGAAGTAACCCCTCGTGCAGCCAGCAGGCGGCAAAATTCCATAAACTCTTGTTGGACAAGGCTACGGTCCTGCATCATAGCTTGGAGCAGTAAAGCGCGTGCTTCGGCACTGCATTGATCTGGCGAAAATTGATATCTCTCCTCAGCCAATCGATTCATCCAGCAGTAACTTTTATTTTGGTTGATGGCGATGACCGCCCGATCGGGAAACAATCCATCCAACAAGCTTGGCTCAGGCAGCTCACCCCATTTTTCCTCGCTCCAACCGTAAGCGGTTACATCTTTTCCTGATGGAAGGTGGTTTGCCTCTTGCAGCAGTAGTTGCACTGCTTCTTCACTTGAGGCTGTATGCGTCAGATCCACGCCCCGATGCATTGACATATATCCGGTGAAAAATACATGGTTGTCATGAATTCCCGGCATGATAAAGGCATCGCCCAGATCATAGACAACCGTTTCCGATCCTATCCAGGCTTGTGCCTCTTCCGGATGCCCCACTGCTGCAATACGTTCTCCTCGCACTGCAATAAACCCGGGCGAAGCTTCATTTTCCAATCCATTAAAAATAGCATTGGAGAGTAATACTTTGTCTGCTAATGTATCTTTCATCCCTTGCATAGTTTCACCACCTCATGATTGATTCACCTAACAACATGACGTAATATAACGTTATGTCAATGCTTCTGCTTCTCCCTATTGGATGGAAGCAGAAGCCAGACGTACCTGAACTACCTTGCATAACAGGTAACGGATTATATGGAGAATTGGTAGCGGTCTCCGATGATGTACTGTTTTCCTACATGAACCGGGCTTCCATGCTGGTCATAGATAATGGTATGCATGTAAAACAACGCCTGCCCGATCGCCGTCTCCAGCAATTTGGCCTGATTTTCATCCGCCAAGGCAATTTGTAATATCGTCTCTCCTGGCTGGTTAGGGTCGATGCTGTATTTTTGCCGCAGCAGTTCGTATACAGACCCCTCCAACTGCTCGTGCATTAGAAATGCAAAGCGTTCATAAGGATAAAAATTGTTTTCCAGCATCAGGGGACGATCATCCGCATATCTTTTACGCTGGATAAATAACACTTTTTCTCCTGGCGATAGCTGCAACTGATGTGCAATTTCTTCATCTGCTGCTATGATTTCACGTTTTGTAACCTCACTGTGTGAAGAAAGCCCGTTGGATTTGCAAGCAGCCGTAAAGCTGATCACATGCTCAATCTTCCGTCCAATTTTGGGGATATTGACAAAGGTTCCTTTTCCCTGACGTTTGGTCAGATAACCTTCATGAACTAATTCGGCAATTGCTTTCCTTACAGTAATTCGACTTACATTATACATTTCGCTTAATTCTGTTTCGGTCGGTATACGACTTCCTTGCGTAAATGTTCCATTATGAATTGCGGTTTTGACCGCTTTTTGTAATTGAATATATAATGGCTCCGCTTGGTCTGAATTTAACATAATGTACCCTCACTTGTCATATAACGTTATATCACTCTCACTTAGAGTATCAAAGGTTACATATTCTTACAAGTGAAGATATTCGAAAAGGATCGTCAATAATGAACGCCGTATCCGAAGGAACCTTCTACCAGGCAGCTCTGGGCGGCAAGCCTTGAGCCTTCTGCCATAGCAGCCTGAATGTTGCCTTTTTCCAAAAAGCTCAGTAAAAAAGCAGTTATATAAGAATCGCCTGCTCCCATGGTATCCACAGCGTCAACGGAATCGGGCATTTGAAAATAGAACTTCGTACCATCATAGGCGATAGATCGGTCACCGCCACGTGTGGCGACCAGAATTTGCCCCTCTTTTTTTCGATTGGAACGGATAAAATTCTGTGTCTCTTCATCCGTCATATGGCTGCAAGAGAAGAATGCAAAATCGGCATGCATGATATATTGTTCTACCTGTGTATCTGTAAAATCATCTGAAAAATCAAAGGAAATAGGAATTCCCAGTGTCTCCAACTCGGGCAGCAAGTGGCCTGTATGGCTGTACAAGCCAGTATGAATCAGGTCGAATCCGCCAAGATAATCCTTGTCATCTTCGCTCAGTTCCAATGGATGGAGACGTGTCACTCCCCCCTCATTACTGCCCAGAAATACTCTGTCTCCGTCTTCCAGGGTTACACGTGCACAGCCGTTCTCACCGCTGTGATATCTGCACCGTGAAATATCGATGTCAAGCTCACGGAGGGTATGTTCTACATGCCGTGCTTCGTGATCGTCCCCAAACACGCCTATAAAGGCTGCATCCACTCCCGCTTTTTTGGCAAACACACTGAAATTAAGCGCATTGCCGCCAGGGTACATCATGCGCAGATGAACATATTTATCTACCACATTATCGCCAATGCCTAGAACCTTCATGATGGTTTCCTCCTGTTGGTAGGTGCGCTTAGTAAGCTACTTTGCCCATATAACGGCGAGTTTCCAATGGGTGGTTGCGTACATTTGCTAGTGCTTCACGATACACACATACAATGCTGTAAAATAAAACCGGGTTAAAAAACTCTACCACTTCGTCTGCAATCGTTCCGATGCCAAGCTCCTTTGCATCAATCACTTCCACTTTCTCGGCATACTGATTCAGGAAAGTCTGTGCCCGCTCATCCAGCGCCCGTGTACGTCCTTCGTTGATCATCAGAATAAATGGAGTTTCCTTATCCGTTACTTCAAATGGGCCATGGAAGAATTCACCGGAATGGATAGAAGCTGCATGAAGCCATTGCATTTCCATCAGCGAGCAGATGGCAAAGCCATAAGCATGTCCATAAGATGCTCCGCTGGTCAGGATATAAAAGAGTTCCTCATTGCGGTATCTGTCAGCGAATACTTGAGCGCGCGGTTCAACTTGGACTTTGGCCCGGTTAATAATCCCATTGATTGCTCCCAATCCATTCTGGAAAGCTGGGTAATGCGCATAGCCCTCAGTGATTTGAAGCAGTTCAACCGTAAGTTCTAGAATAATGGCCATCGGGTTGTTTTTAACATCGCTCTCATCCCCCCACTCGTAAAGGAAGGAATAATCCGAATAGTTAAGCAGGCTCGCTTCACTATTGTGGGTTAAGCCAATGGTATAAGCACCTTTCTCTTTGGCAGATTTAGCAGCTGCGACCGATTCTGGAGTATTTCCACCGTGGGAACAAACGATGACCACTGAGTGTGCCCCCAATCGTTTGGGCAACGCATGTACAAACTCATTCGCTGTATACATCCCTGCTACCAGTTTCTTTGCTTCACTATCCAGAAAATATTTTGAAGGATACATATCAACTAGTGAGCCCCCGCAGGCTACTAAATAAACCTCAGAAATCTTCCCATTCGCTTGTTCATTAATCGTCTGAATCGTCTGTTGTACATTCATTTTTTATCTCTCCTTCTATATAACGTTATATAACGTATTGTTTACGAGATAAATATAAGCGCTTTCATCGAAAGTGTCAAGTCCCCTCATAAAAAAAAGCTCTAACCCTTTTGTGTAAGGATTAAAGCTGCTTTTCGGATTGGTTTCATTCATTGGGTCAGCACATAACGAGGCTAAGCCTACCCTATACGCACAAAAAAATATGGTCTTACATATGGGTTTGTCCGAATAAACTAAATGAGACAAATACATAACGTCCAATAAATAATCAAGGAGGAAAACACCATTAATACATTTATCGGGTATGTTTTTCTGGGTCTGTCACTTTCAGCTCCCATTGGACCCATCAATGCCGCACAGTTAGATCGAGGTATTAAAAATGGATTTTGGCACGCCTGGTTTATTGGGCTAGGTGCAATCACAGCAGACATTATCTATATGATGCTTGTCTATTTGGGAATGATCCACCTTCTTAATTCCCCATTTGTCAAAGCTTTTTTATGGCTGTTTGGTTTTTTCGTGCTTGTGTATACAGGTCTTGAAAGCATCAAAAATGCTGGTGTGATTTCAGAATCCGAATTAAGGGGAAATGGCAATACCCTAACCAACTCCTTTGTTGCGGGCTTCCTGATGTCGTTGTTTAATCCCCTCTCCATCCTTTTCTGGCTTGGTATTTACGGTTCCATACTGGCCAACGTTGCTAATACATATCCAGTACAACAGCTATTGATTTACAGCGGAGCGATTGTACTGGGCGTGTTGGCGTGGGATGTGACGATGGCAGCCGCTTCAAGTGTTTTCCGTAGATTTCTCAAACCCGGATTGCTTAAAACCATCTCTTGGATGTCAGGTCTATCTCTTGTAGGCTTTGGCTTTTATTTTGGTGTACAGGCATTTCAATTGCTTTTTTTACGCTAACGCTTGTCTTCTTGATAAAGTTAACGAGACTCCTTGCCGTGCTTTCGACGCACCCATTGAACAATGAGGTCACATATTGCAATTAACAAGACCAGCAGTAAACTGATGTAAACCCCAGGGCGGCTAAGCTTATGAAAAAAGGCCCCGACTACAGCCAAAGCGATCAGCAATAATCCAATCCAGCGTTTGATATTGCTCGATGTGCTTGATTCCAGTAACTTACCTGAAGACAGCAAAATAAAGCACCAGTTATATAACAGCATTAAGCCCGCAGCTGTTGTGATATATTCATACACTTTCCCCGGTAGCAGCAACGATAATACGATTGCTGAGATTAATCCAACAGAGATCAAACTGAGTGCATAAAGAGGATATTTGCCCTTCCACTTTCGTGAGAACAGTGTGGGCGCATCTCCTTCCTGAGCAAGGGTAATCATCATCGAAGTCTCTGCATATAGCGATGCTGTCATCGTGGAGAACCCTGCAATAATCAGGACTCCGTTAAACAAATGAGGCACAAAGGCCAGATGATCGCTACTGAGCGCAAGTACAAAAGGGCTTTCCTTCGGATTAAAGGCACTTAATGGTACCATAGACACAGCCAGCCCAATCGAAAGCACATACACTGCAACCAGCGTCATCAACATGACCTTTCCTGCTTTGGGTGCTTCCTCCGGGTTTTGAAGTCGGTTAGACATAATTCCGAGCACTTCAATACCTCCGTATGCATAAAAGGCAAAAATAAAAGATGACCATAACCCTATGCTACCGGTTGGAAAAAAGTCTTTGAAGCTGAGAGGGAACTTCGGATTATATTTACCTCCTCCGATCCAGCCTGCCAAAAGCGCTACCGCTAGGACCAAAAACATCACAAGAGCCGCTATCTTAATGATCGCGAGTACATTTTCTACACGATCAAAACCCTTATTGCCAAAAAAAACAATCACAAGCCCTAAGAGCCCGAAGCCTGCCGCAAAAATCCACATCGGTACCTGAGGAAACCAAAAGCGTGAAAATATAGACAGCGCGGTTAGTTGACTCCCATTAATAAGCAATTCCGAGAACCAATACACCCAGCCACTGCCGAAGCCTGCCCAATTGCCAAATGCTTTTTGAGCATAGGAACGGAAAGAGCCCTGTTCTGGATGATCTGCTGTCATGCGCGAAAGGGCGTCAAACACCACATACGTTCCAACTGCTGCCAAGAAGTAAGCAATCAGCACGGCTGGACCACCAATGGAAATTGCTAAACTAGACCCGAGGAAATACCCTGTACCGATGGTGCCTGCAACTCCTAACAAGCTCAGCTGCCACCATTTTAGTTTTTGCTCTTTTTGTTTGCCCGCTGAAGACTTGCCCATACGAAAATCACCCTATTCTGAATTTGAGACCTATTTCTTGTTTTTTTATGATTGCCTTCTTCTCCATATTTCATGTGAAAGTCAATTTAATTTGTAATAAAGAAGCATCAGCAAGCTCGATTAAAGGTTTGCTGATGCTTCTTTTTAATTAAACGTTTTACATTTTGGACAAAGAAAGTGCCTTGTCTGCATTTTGAATATCCATTTGAATTTGTTGATCCGGATCATAGGCGTTGTAGTAACCATTGTTCTTCATATAATTAAAAATTTGCTCATGAAGATTAACAGCTTTGCTCAATTGGTCACAAAGAACATTTCGAACTTCTGAGCTGGTGGACTCTGTTAAGGCCGCGGCGTAGTTTTTGATCCCACTTTTAGCTGAAATTAACAGATCTGAAGCAATCACCTGATCGGTCATGGGGGTCGTACCGGTCATATTCTCAATAAAAGAATTCACGTTATTCCTCCTTAAATTATACAAGCAGATTTCTAAGCTGTTGAATATCTTGTGTACCGCCACTGATATCCTGCTGTAAAATATTTTTTAAATTTGAATCTGAGACTAAGGGAAGCATGGTTTGAGTTTTTGTAATACAAGTTGTTTTAAACGTAAGCAGCTCATGCAATTCCAACTTTTCGTGAACTCCAAGTTTTTGCAAGATCAAAACCTCCTTTCTGAACTTCTTTTGGTATTTCCTACGATTGCTGCCCTTATGCACGATCCAAGAATCTTAGTTTTCACAATGTCCTTTTCAGCTGTTTCTCATGATGAAAAAAGGTTCCTTCAAGCCATTAATCATGGCTTAAAGGAACCTTTTTATTCCAAACTGTGCAACCAGTGCGAACACAATTGTCAGGTATGGACGCTTCCTGAAAAACCGTCCACATCGTCCTCCGGTTGTTGATCAGAGCTGACGTTGTGTTCCTGTGTTGTGTTCGTAAACGTTTGGGAAGAGCCGTTTTTATACGCCTCGCTCCAGTCTTCATTGATGATGTGCGCTGGAATAATCCAATCCTCTGGGCTATAACCTGGATTTTGCATACCGATATTACTTTGTTTACCTGGACGATAAGTGAGAACTCCTGTCTCAATTATACTTCCTTCATAAGCTTGGCAAATCTCTAATGCAGACAGCACATCCTGGTTCTCAACGTGAACACTGAGGCCTGTATCACCGTTCGTGCTGGCAGAGTATCCAATCTCCTTTAATGTTTCACAGGCTTGGGCGGCTTGCTGCGGATCACGAAATTGAAAACGGAAAGAACCCGTATCCATGTGCTTCATCTCCTCTGAATTTATCTTATTTTGTTATTTGGGTTCATTAGGTATGTTATTTGTTAATATAACCAATCGGAACGGTATTTTTACATTCGAAACCTTTATTTTTCAAAAATTTACCTTAAAGCTTTGAAATTAAATAATTAAAAAAGCAGCTACTGTGACAAATCGCATGTTTTCCCTACGTAAATCCCTTTATGCTAGTAGTAAGGGTATGGTTGCCCGGTCATCCGAACCGAGCGGTCAAAGGATGCCCAAATCCATACATAAAGGCGGAATGAAGATGATAGATTACCGAACATTGGTGACACAGCAATCCATGCATTTGTATAGCGTGTTTGCCAAGTCATTCAAAAGTGTAAACGAACATGCGGTTGCTGGCATCAAAACGGTGGGCTTCAACCCAACGGCCTTCGCCGTGATGGAAGTTTTATATCACAAGGGAGCACAGCCAATTCAACAAATTGGAGCCAAGTTGCTTCTGCAAAGCGGAAATGTCACTTATGTGATCGACAAGCTGGAGAGCCGCGGTTATTTGCACCGTCACCCGTGCGACCAAGATCGTCGTATTATATATGCAGAGTTGACGGACGAAGGACAACGCGTCATGGATGAAATTTATCCTGATTATACACGTCAGATTGAACGTGCCTTTAGCGGAATCAGCGAAACCGAAAGAGATCAACTCATCGGCTTGCTCAAAAAATTGGGCCGTAGCGCTGATAATCTGTCACCTTATCACAAATAGAACGAATAGTAATTTTAGCAACTGATCGTTTGTGAATAAACGAACAATCTTATAGCTGTGCTAAACGAAAATTTAGATTTACACAGAAAAGTCCACCCTTATATTCATGGGTGGACTTTTTTAATGACTAAAATGTTTGATCACTACATTATTAAAAATAGCCTTACCGCCATCTGAAAAAAGAGTAATTCCCCGATCCTCTAAGCGTGGGAATATTAAGGAGGAATAAGCTACTTCTCCATCATCTACAAAGACTTCGATGCTGGTTTTATCGACGAGAATCTTCAAGTGGACATTTTTCTTGTTGATATCAAAAGGCGCCTTACTCTCTACATATTTTCCACTCTGATCCGGCTGCCCGGTGTTCGCTCTGTTTACATAAGAGTATTGACCCTCCACCGAAACACCCACATCTACATGACGCTTGCCATCCGCAGACTCTCGAAGCCTCAATCCTGTATTTTTGATCGTTGACCAAGATACATCCGCCTCTAACTGATAGGCATCACCTGCTATCGGAAGCGTGTGAGTCCCATCTACTTGGATCTTCCCCAATGATTCCGTTGCAACTGGGAATTGCTCCAAAGCTGGTACAGGCTGTGAAACCAAGCGATAGCCGACATCAGATGTACGCTTCAACCGAATTTGGCGAACAACTGAATCCATTCCATTAAAGCCTTCTTTTAGGGTAGGCGTGTTATTGGCATAATCCCAATTGTTCATCCAGGCCAGCGCATAACGGTGACTGTATTGGTCTTTGGCTTTGCCATCCTCGAACGTAACCGCACCATACCAGTCAAAGCCATAATCCAGCCAATCAGGATCATTGCGATCAGGGAGAAATGCTTCTCCATTAAAATCTCCCGTCCAATAGGCATATGTGTTGGGTCCACCGGTTGGTTTACTATTGGCGCTCGCGCCCAGAATCCATTGATAGGTCCCATCATCTGCGCGCATCTGGTAAAGGTCAGGACATTCCACAAGCCCGATATTTTCTGTTTGAAAGCCACTCGTAAACTGCCAATCCTTTAAATTTTTAGACTTATAAAAGCCAATCTTCGTTCCCTCTGCCATGACCATCACCCATTGATTACGCCCAGTATCCCGGACGATCTTGGGATCTCTGAAATCCTTCGTACCAGGGTTGGACATCACAGGCTTGTTGCGGTAAGAAGTAAACGTCTTGCCTTTATCCTTACTGTACCACAGAAATTGTTCCTGCTTTCCTCCATCTGCGGAGGGCTGTGTGACAATGGCTACAAGTGCGCCTTTTCCAAAACCAGCGGTGCCATGATCGTCGATCACGACCGAACCGGACCAAGGATCTCCATTCGGGTTCGTATATTTGGGAATCGCCACCCCTTCATCTTTCCAATGAACCAGGTCGGTGGATGTGGCATGGCGCCATTCTGTACCGTTCTTATGAGGGTAATCACGATTATATAAATAATAATAATGATATTCCCCATCCATATAAATCGGCCGCTGTGGATCATTTTTCCACTTATCCGGGACGGTAAAATGATAGGCTGCGCGATAGGTCGGTGTTGTATGCTTACTTTGATTCGCTTGATTTTTTGGAGTTGCAGCAGGTTTAGGTGGTTTACCAGCATCCTGTTGGTACATATTCCATCCCATAGCTATAAATATCGTTAAGCCTGTGATGACTACTACGGATCGTATCCAAATGTTCTTGGGAGCTTTTTTTCTCATTATGACGATCCTCCTTACTTCATTGCATCGTTATGTATCGTCCGATGGACGACAGATCGGGTTGCTACCGACTGCCACCTTCGGACATACTGCTTAAATACCTACTTATTTCTTTCCGTACTCATTTTGGTTTTCTTTTTTGTCATTCGCTGGATCAATCGTGATTTGCCCTTGTTCCAGAATACCGTTTTTCACAACAGAAGTTTTCGAACCTTTAATATTCAGCAGGAAGCTTGGTGCAAAAGTAGATTTGTGATCCGGGAAAAGCCCACGATTGGTCATATAACTCGAAACGACTACGTTATTGCCTTTGCCTTGCGGGATAGCAAAATGGGCATACGTCCAGGTAATATCATCACGATCCAGATCCTGATGAAGAACGAGACCGGTTCCATTCAACGGTTTATAAGGCCCTGTCAAGGAAGTAGAAACATAACCCAGCATGTAAATATCATCGTCACCGATCGCATCTACAGTCACCTTAGAACCTCTTGTACTCGTAAATAAATACCACAAACCGTTCATTTTGAACACATTCGCCCGTTCAATTTCATCTGTTACCAGATTGGATGCAATCAAAGGAGGCATTACATTTTTCAACGTATAATCATCATTCAATTCAACGATGCCCAGTGCGCCGTTCGCTAGCTCAGCTCCCTTTTTCTTAGGACTTTGCAGCAGGTTTTGTTGCTCTTCCTCGAAGAAATTCTTATTGCCGCCATAATAAGCTGGGTTTTGAATCGAATCTTCGCCCTGATAGCCTGTCTCTGTTCCTGTGTTGGCTTCAAATATAATATATTTGTGGCCTTGATCCTCGACATAGTGAGGGTCTCGAAGAGTATGATTATCCATATCTATTCCGACGCTTTGCTGTACATTTTGATAGGTTTTACCATCTCCACCGTCATAGATCGATTTCAAATCCTCGACTCCATCTACTTTCAGTGTCTTATCATCAGGCTGAGAGACATTAATTTGAGCCGTGCTCAAGGTTTGCTTGCCGTATAATTTGTTATTCGGGTCATACGGCTGTCTGCTGGTATAGAATAAACGTACTTGTCCATCAGAGGTTAAGGTAGCTGAGCCGGACCATTCTTCTGACTGATTTTTGAGAATCGGATCGTTGGAGAGCAGTTTATCATTGTCTTTAAATACTCTACCAGCATTTTTCCAGCCGCTCAGTGAAGTATCACCCGCTTTTTGATAGAACAGATATATAAATGTATCCTCGCCTCTTTTAGGATCGCCTGCCAATCCAAAAACGATATTATATCCCTTGTAATTAGCCACTGTGCCATCGGCATTTTGTAACGGCCAGCTGTCCCAGACATCCAGATCAATCTGCTTGCCTGAGCTATCGTGACCAATAGCAGAAGGAATATTTTTAATTGTAGAGGCATCGAAGGACGGAACCTCATATTTCTCTTTACCTTGCTGTTTGAAAATATTCAGCATGTCACTACGCGTAATTTGGGTAAATGCACTGTCTGCTTTGGAATCTGCCTCGTCATTTCCCTTTGCAAAAGCCTGAACGCCGCCTCCTAACAGTAAGGTAGTTGCTACTGTTGCAGTGGCTGCTTTACTAAACCATTTGTTAAACTTCAAGTACTCCATCTCCCTTAATCTGATTATGATTTCTAGATTTGAAACCCAACTTTTTGGTTGGTAGGGCCATTTTATATGGTATGTCAAACGATTGATATAGACTGAAAATCCCTATTATGTGAGGGAAGAAAACAGATTCCTCTATAAATTTCATCCTCATATTTTCCTAGTAATTTTCTGAAAATCCCTGTTTTTTCATTCTTATTACATTCAGAAAAATTTGTTACTTGATTTTTTTTCGTATCCCATTTTGCTTGGTTGGTTGCTTCATTCACATGCAAAATCGTTCTTAAATAAATCATACAAAGCCCGATTTGGAAGCGGGTTCAAAAAAATGGTTCCTTAGTACTGTACGGCTCAATACAGAAACAAATTTTTAGTTACAATTTTTTAAGACTTTTTTACCATTTCGTTACCTATTCGATATGAATATATCGCAATCTCTAGGGGGTTTTATTTTCTTTTTTATATACTGGGGAATTTATCGGTCCTATACGAGGTGGCTATTTTGCTAAATCAGTAGGAGAAGAGACCTTAGCATAAAGAAACAGCCCGGCCCCTTATTGGTGTACCGGACTGTCTCTTATAATGAAAGAAGTATATTATTTTTTATGCGTGTTCTCTTTGTGGTGCCTTTATACGCTGATCTGCCTCTTCTTCCGTACCCGGTGGGCGGTTCCGCAAGCCGAGGACAACAAACCAGCTAATCACTGCAATAACGACCATGATCACGAACAGGGAATGCAGACTGTTTTCCAGTACAGACCGGAGTAATCCGGCAACCTTGTCACTTAGACTCTGTGAAGCATGCGGGGCCAGCAGACCATTGATATCCTCCTGCGTAACCCCTTGCTGAGTGAGCTGTCCGTCCGCTGTCTGGGCAGCAATGCGATAATTCAGCCATGAACCGAAGGCTGCAACCCCAATTGTTTGTCCCAACGTGCGCAGGAACGTATTCAAGGCTGTAGATGCACCACGCAGCTGGAATCCGACCGAGGACTGAGCAATAATCGTGAACACGGTCATCGAGAAGCCGAATCCCAGTCCATACAATAATGTAGACAAGAACAGCAGCCAGATCGGAGCCGTTTGGTCCATCAAGGTCATGACGAAAGCTCCCAATACAATCAGGGTCAGCCCGATCAAAGAGGTTCGACGCGAACCCAGCGTCAGCAAAATGCGTCCACCGATCATGGAGCCAAACAGCCAGCCTACGGACATTGGTGCCAGTGCAAGACCAGATGAAGCGGCATCTCCACCGTGTACGCCCTGAATCCATAGTGGAAGATAGCTAGTCAGCCCGATTAGCAGGGTACTGACGAGTAGTGCAGCGGCACAGGAAAAAGCGATATCCCGTATCCGAAACAGCTTCAGAGGCACCATCGGTTCCTGAGCGCGCTTTTCGATAACCAAAAACAAAACCAGGAACAAAATAGCCACCGCAGCCAAGGCCAGCAATTCAGGAGAAGCCCAGTCGATATACTGTCCCCCCAGGGCCAATACGAGCAAGAGTGCCGTCATCCCGATGGTAAAGGTAACTGCTCCCGCCACGTCGATACGTGCGGTACGCTTGCTTACCTGTTCCCGCAGGTAACGGGCGATGAAGAACATAGCCAGAAATCCAAAGGGAACGTTAAAGCCAAAAATCCATTCCCAGCCAAAATAGGTGACCACGTAACCGCCCAAGAGAGGCCCGACAAGGGAAGAAATCCCCCATACCGAGCTGATCATGCCTTGGACTTTACCACGTTCCTCCATTTTGTATATATCACCGATAATGGTAAAGGTAACAGGAATGACACCGCCTGCTCCAATCCCTTGAATAGCCCGGTATAAAATAAGCTGCTCCATACTACCAGCCAGCATACAAAGCAAAGAGCCAACCACAAATAACGAGCACCCAATTAGAAAAATGGGTTTTCGGCCAAACAAATCGCTAAGTTTGCCGAAAATAGGCGTGGTTACAGCCATCGTCAGCAAATATGCCGTAAAAATCCAGCTGAGCAAACTCACACTGCCCAGTTCACTCACAATTGTCGGTCCTGCTGGACCGATAACCGTTCCTTCAATCGCGGCCAGAAAAGTGGCCAATAGAACACCTGTCAGCACGAGCCCGCGCTTCATAGGTTTATCGTTTCCCAAGCAAATCACAAATCCTTTCCTTGTAAAAACTGTGTTGTATCTGTACGGTTTTTCCTTCCCAGCTTGGATGATTACCCGCACTGCATAATCGTAAACAGGCGGCCTATATAGGCCGCCTGTTGTGTACGATGTATATATATTATTGTCTACATATCCTTAATTTTTGTCAACTGTAATCGTATGATAACTCCCGCTATCTTCCGTTTTATAGAGATACCCCTCTTCCATACGAAGAACATGGCTGGCAAAGCGTTCAGCTATCTGTATATCATGGGTAATGATTAGAAAAGCCGCGCCTTCAGCAGCCTGCTCTGTACACATACGGAGCAGGCTATTCGCCCCTTCGTAATCCGTTCCCGCAGTTGGCTCATCCAAAATGTAAAGCTTTTTGGGTAGGATAAACTGCGCCGCAACGCTCAAAAGCCTTTTTTCGCCTCCACTTAACAGGTATGGCGAAACCTCTAGCCTGTGGCCCAGCCTGGCGGCTGCCAGTAAGCGATGCGCTCGTTCCTCATAGGCGGCGGGAATCGGATCTCCGATCCGTAAACCAAACTTGGCGCGCACGCTGTACAAGCACTCTTCCCACACCGTTGCAGCTGCAAACTGATGCTCTGGTTGCTGGAACACATAACCGATCCCGGCAGCCAGTTGATGAATGGGCAGCTTCGCCATATCCTGCCCCTCCCACCACATGCATCCCTTCGGTGCGGGGAGTAGACCCATAAGCAGCTTGCCCAGCGTGGTTTTGCCAGAGCCGTTCTCGCCCAGCATTACGGCTCGTTCGCCAGGCGCAAGGGCAAGACTCACGCCCTTGAGCGCCGGACGCTGGCTGCCGGGGTAGGTGAAGGGCAATCCCTTCACCTCCAGCAACGGCTGCCCAGCGCAGTTAGCCGCCGAGCCGGAATTCACCCCCGGCTCACGCGGCATGTCTTCCCTCCCTGCGGAAGAGGGGAGCAGCCCCCAGGCTGCCAGCTGCGCCCCATGCTCGCGCAGCAGCTCTTCGGGCGGACCTTGCAGCAGCATAGTCCCGCCCTTCAGCACGATGACGCGCTGTGCTGCACGCGCGCCATCATCTATACGGCCGGACGCAGTGATCACCGTCCGGCCTGCGGCATGGAGCCGCCGACATAGCAGGACGAAGTCCCGTACAGCCGGCGGGTCCAACTGCGCGGCTGCGTCGTCGAACACGACCAGCGGCGCTTCCAGCGCCAGCACCGCAGCAATGGCGGTGCGTTGGCGCTGACCTCCCGAGAGGCGCCGCACGAAGGAGCCGCGCTCGGATGCCAGGCCGACGGCCTCCAGTGCAGCGGCAAGGCGCTGTTCTATTTCTGCCGGAGGCACGCGCAGATTCTCCGGTCCAAAAGCAATTTCGTCTTCGACGATTCCCTGCACTAGCTGGGCATCCGGGTCCTGAAGCACGACGCCGACAGTGGTGGCGACCGTAGCCAATTCAGCGGTGTCGGGGTCCATCCCGTACACGGTCAGCTCTCCCGTCCGTTCACCCTCGCCAGAACGGGACAACCCGCCATGAAGCAGCTGGCACAGCGTAGACTTTCCACTTCCGCTAGCTCCAACAATGGCTACATGCTCGCCCACCGCAATGTCCAGCGTCAGACCATGTAACGCTGGCTCCACCTGGTCATCATACCGATAGCCAAAATTCCTCAAGGAAACAGCCACTCTATTCTCAGAAGCATGATCACTACGTTCATTCATAACCGAAATACCCTCGATCCCTATTGTTCAAGCTATAGCCATGCATAGCCTTGGTTATGCACGTGAAGCGCGTCCCAGTTCAAAGCGTTTTAACAGCCCCGTTCCATTTAAGGCATCGCCCAGTACTTTCGTCAGCAGACCACACAGGACAATGCCGCTCAGGATACGAACGACCAGTGCAATCGTCAGCACCTTCCATCCCCAATGCATATAGCCAAACATATTGGCTGCCACGATAAACCACAGCGGAACCATGGCTCCGCCCGCCAGCATCAGTGAAACTGTGTTCCAGCGGCGATATCGCAAAAGAGCAAATACCAGTTCCGCCACAACCATATAGCAGACAGCCGCCGCGATGATAGACGCAATTCCATAGGCAGAGCCCATAAAAGACTGCACTACTGCGCCAAAGGCATAAGCAATTACCGCCGTACCTGGCTTACGAATAATATAATAGGCCAGCAAACCATATATCATGTACAGCCCGACGATAGCGGAAGTTGCAATAGGCCCTCCCAGACTGTTTAACGTTTTGTTAATCATCGACAAATACACAGTCATGACGCCGTTCAACGTAGCCAGCATGGCCATTAACACGATATCCAGCGTTGTAAACTTGGCAAAAATACGAGATTCTTTCATATATATTTCTTGACTCCTCTCCATAATCTAGTATACAAGGTCATAGACTCTGGCCCTTGTACAAACTGTTACTGTATAAATGTATTCATCCGCTGTCTCATTGTCAACCTAATTTTATTTAACAAGTTGACAATGAGAGCAAAAAAAAGGGGCTGCTTCTTTATCATACCCACCATAAAACAGCCGTAGCGAATACAGCAATCACAGCATATACGTAGCCTAAACGCCCATTTTTCAGTGTACGAAAATACGTCCGTTCTGCATAAGCGCCAAAACCTTTGCCCTCCATAGCCAGTGCTGTCTGCTGAACCCGTCTCACAGCATTCACCAACACAGCAGCCGCATACCCGCTCCACCATGATAACCGATTGCTCCATCCTCGTGGTGGCTCCTGTCCACGGACACGTCGTGCAGCCATAATTGTTCGCCCTTCTTCTTCCAATAAGGGTAGAAACGTCAACGCCACTGAAATACCGAACGCAAACCGATAAGGCACACGCAAGCGCAGATTCAAAGCCTGCACAAAATCTCGGGGATCGGTCGTCGAGAGATAGATATAGGATGCCAAAAACAATACAAAAATCCGCAGCGTTAATGCCCCCGCGATATCCAGTCCCTCAGCTGTAACCACAATGGGTCCCCATGAAGCCACTTCATGTCCTTCTCGAATCGCTAGGATAGACAGTATAAAATATGGAATCCCTAAACCAATCAGGAACGACATAGCGCGAAGTTGTCGTGCCAGGGTCAACCGTGCACCCAAGCCAGCCACAGCGATCAGTACCGCCAAGAGTGCCGCTTCCCGTAGCGTCGAATCCCATGACATCGACAGAAGACTAAAGCATCCCACCCATATAAGCTTACTTAACGGTCCAAGCCTGTGCAGCGGCGACGAACCGCCGTTATACTGAAACAGCATTTCGTTGTACCTCCAGTCTGAGCCATTCTTCATGCAGTAATGAGTACATCAGCATATCCTTAAAACCTGTAGATGTATGCTGTACCTGCCGTAACAGCCCTTCCTGGGTCCAGCCCATCGAGGACAGCAGGGCTTGCGAGCCTGTATTGCGCGGGTCCACCAGCGCTTCAATCCGATTTAATCGGATCGTGCCATATCCGAATGAAAGCACCAAGCGAAGCGCCTCTGTCATATAGCCCTGTCGCCAATAAGGCTTGGCCAACTCATAGCCAATCTCGGCTTTATAAGCTCCCTCTGTCTGCCAATAATTAAAGCCGCAACTTCCAATCAGCTTCCCGTTGTCCTTCAGCTCGATCCCCCAGCGCAGCGCATCCTCCGTCTTCGCCAGCTCATTCAACAGCCCAATCATATCCTCAGCATCCTCACGTCCTGACATACCGGAAAGATTCATATAACGGTGAACCTCCGGGTCAGACCAGCAAGCGAACATCGTAGCCGCATCCCGACTTTCCATCCTTCGCAGCCGAAGACGCGGGCTTTCCAGCAGTGGTATATGCCCCTTACTTGCATATGCACACATGTTCCATCATCCTTCCAGCATCAAAATACAACAAATATACGCTACATTTAAGCATACACCTCCAACAAACACAACCTTATTAAAGTGGACAGACCCTATAAAATCAAATTAGCCCTCCGCTTCCTGGAATCAGGAATGAAGAGGGCTACCTTTTATTTTTATATGATTTTTTTGTGTCCCTATTCTTTTAAGAAGAGGCACGGGCAGCGACTTGCGCTGGATTTTTCACAACATCTTCGTACAATACGCCTAGCATTGACTGAATCTCCTGCAATTCTTCGATCCCTGCGCCGGTAAGGCTGAACATATCATCATGCGGCGTCAGAAAGTTTTCCTGTGTCAGGTTTTCCAGCTCCTGCTTGACTTCACGTTCTCCTACGCGGTATCCGCGTTCTTCGAGTACAGGTTGTATATCTCTCACCGTCAAATCGTCCTGATGTGCATAAGAAAGCATCTGTATACGGATAAACAAGTTCTGAACATCTGCATGCATAATTGTAACTCCTCTCTGGCCTAAGCCAACATGTTACATTGTTTTTACCCATAGGGGAGAAGCTGGAAACAGATGAGGGCAACCCTCGCTGAATTACTTTCTATATTATATGTCCCGCTAAAACGTAAAGCTTTGCCGTCAGCGCTGCTTGTACAGATAGGGAATTGTGCTGCTGTTAGAGTAAGGTGATTATTCCAAGACGGTAGTGCTATTTTCTACTTGACTGAATATGTACAATCGTTATATCTTAAATTAATTAACCAATGGTAAAAGCGATTTGCACAATTACCTATTTTTGGTGATATATACAACAGTTAATATGAAAATTTAATGTTAGGAGCGTGGACTCTACATGTTTCAAACTATCCCTTACGAAGGAACACGTCAGGAACAATTCGAATCCGTTCTCGGACAACTCCGGGCACTTGTTCACGATGAATCCAATAGGATTGCCAATTTAGCGAACGCTTCAGCGTTACTGGGTCACTTTCTTCCAGATGTGAACTGGAGTGGCTTCTATCTTTATGATGGGACTGAGCTTGTACTAGGTCCCTTCCAGGGTTTACCCGCATGTATACGGATTCCACTGGGGCGCGGCGTTTGCGGTACCGCAGCAGCTGAACGGCGAACACTTGTCATTGACGATGTACATGCATTTCCAGGACATATCGCCTGTGACGCTGCTTCCAATAGCGAAATCGTTATCCCTCTAATCAAGAACGATGAGCTGATTGGGGTGCTGGACATTGACAGCCCGCTAAAAAGCCGATTTGATCACGAAGATCGTGTATTCCTAGAGGAATTTACGGCTATTCTGGTATCCAGCCTGTAACCAAAAATTGTGCATATATATGCTCTTCCTTCGCCACAATATATGAGGGTCCTAAAACCTAAACTATCCGGCGAAGGAGATTGATGATCAATGTTCAATAACATGGCTCCGCAACAACAAATTCATCAATGTGAACAAATTATTCAGCAATTGGTACAACAAACACAGCAAGGAACCGCTATGTATCAACAGTTGCTGCAACAAGAGCAACAAAATGCATCCAGCCTTGAAAGCCTGATGCAACGTGAACGTAATGCGGCTCAAATGATCCAAACCGCAATCCAGGACCACCAAAAAGCTATGCAGCAATACCAACAAGTTATTCAACTGTGTAGTCAGCTGGAAAACACCATCCGCTCGAGCAACCAAATGACTCAACCTGGATTTGGCGATAACTATGCTTCCCGTAGTATGCAACCATCCGCCTTTAGTACAGGAAGCCACATGAATCACAACTTTCCGCAACATATGGGGACGACCGGACAGCATTTTGCAGGCAGTAGTAACATGCAGCAGTTCGGAAACAGCAGTCAACAAGGCATGAGAACAGCACCAAGCGGCATGTAAGCTGCTTTACACAAAAAAGGGTGAACAGCAGGCCGTCGATTGGTTTGTTGTTCACCCTTTTTCATATTACTTATAGCCCTTTCATCAACTATTGCTAGGTTAATTCCCGCTTGGCCAGCTCCTTCATTCCGTCTCGCAAATACTCAGCCAGCCCAGGGTGATAGCCTTCATACATTTTACTGAAATCCTCATGTTCTACATACAAGTCTCCCAGCCCGCTATAAATTTCTGCTGTAGGGGTATAAAATCGGCTTACCCATTGAAGATGACGGCGGATCAGCGCCTGTACTTCTACACTGTTATGCTTCAATCCCTTATTCATGGCTTCAGCCAACTCCCGATGAATCTGATCTGCCTCTGCCTGCGAATCCAAATAATCCTCTTTGCTCCAGTTCGTCGTCGCAGTCTTACTCTCCTGAACCTTCTCTTCGACCTGTGAACCATAACGTTCCGTCAGATCACGTTCATACATTTCTTGTTTTTCCGGGTTAAACCCTTGGTACATTTGCTCTGGTTCCATCGTTTGTTCTCCTTTCAAATGAGCCACCGTTTCGTCGATGGTCTGAAGGAGAGTATGCAAGCGGAAGACCTTGGCCTCAATATTGGCTCGATGCACCTGCAAAACCTCAGCCTTTTGTTCCTTGGTTTGCTCCAGCACATTGCCAATTTCGGATAAAGGCAAATCCAGTTCCCTATACACCATGATTTGCTGAAGCCTCAACAGTTGTTCCTGTTCGTAATAGCGATATCCATTATTTCCGATATGATGTGGTTTCAGCAATCCAATTTCATCATAATAATGCAAAGTTCGAACGCTGATTCCCGACAGATTAGATACTTCCTTAACCGTATAAGCCATTCCGCTTCACCTCCCTTGCTTTCACAGTCTACAGCCTCACGTGGCGTGAGAGTCAATACCCCCACTTCCCCACCTTGGTACTACACTTTTACCCTGTAAGCACATTGTGAACCGCCTAATTGCCAACGATTTTTCATACTTGCGACCTACAGCAGGTATCTTTAGATATCTATACAAAAAAAGCCCTACAGCGTATTTCAAATAGGCTGGGGGCTTCATATATTCAATTCGATCTGGCGACTAAGAGAAGCTTTTTCCCATGACCACATGATCGTAGTAAGCGATCTTTTGAATAATTTTCTCCAAATTGTGTTGCGTTTGTGCCATATGTTCTTCCACTTTCTTTTTGTGAGCAACCAGGAAATCTCTTCGCTCTTGGATCGTGGCTTCTCCTTTTACATTTAGCTCAAGGTATGCCTTAATTTCTTCAATGGTCATTCCTGTGTCTTTCATAGCCATAAGGAACCTGATCCAATCCATTTGTTTCTCGGTATATACCCTTCTCCCACCTTCATCCCGACCGACATCAGGTAGAATGCCCTCTTTTTCATAATAACGAAGGGTAGATGCGGGCAATCCGCTCCTGATTTCAACTTCTTTAATGGAGTACATGGTTGATCCCCTCCTCGTTCTTGTATTTTCGCTTCAAGTCAGCTGTAACGATAAGTATAAGTTTTCATAGAAAAGAGTGCAAAATTAGGATTTCCCTATTCACAAACTGAACAGTTAGCTCTCTCCCTGTCCTTCCCCTCGCAATTTCCCAATATAACGCCTTACATTCTCCTCCGGATGGCTCACTTCCCATTGATCCAACAGCCGATTGACCTCTTCATCGTGAGAATTCAACTGGTAATAAAATATGGCCGCTCGTAATTGGTGGTGCTCTTCGACAGGTTCATCATCAGGCCAGTGGTACTCTTGCTTGCCGTTCTCATCGGTAGTCCCTATCGCTCCGTCCAGTAACGGAGAGCGGCCTTCTAGGCCTTCACCACGGGCAATGGCTTTGAGAAAATCGGCATGTCTCATGGCAACATCAGGCGAACAACGGTGCAAATTCTCGAAAATATCAAAGGCATCAATCGGATCGTATTCCAGATTCTCAAGGAAATGCCTTTGCAGCAACGCGGCAACTTTCTTATTGCCCGTCAGTCCGGACAGAAAATAGAATGTAGGCATTTGTGCCTCATAACGAAAATCGTCGACATGGCTGATAATATCGTCCACAATCTGGTCGGTATGAAGGCCTTCACGGGCTAACCGAGTTAGTATCCGCACCGCCTTATACTGCGTCCAATCGTATACCCCGAACGCCACCTCATACAGCATGGGAATCGCCTTTTCCCTGTAATTGTAGATAATCTCAAAAATAGCATCCTGTTGAATATGCAGCCAGTCACCCAAACCTTCGTACTTTCCCGCCAAACTCTCTGGCTTCTGCAGCTCAGTCCCGAAAAAATAACGCGGGAATAGAGGCAATGCCTCTTCTCCCAGCATAGCCGCCGAATTTTTCGCCTCGGCGGTGAATTGCTCTGGCTGATCTACTAATCCGCCAACCTTTATAATGGCTGCAGGAATAGCAGTGTCCAAATTGATTGCCACCACAGTTTTTTTATTTTTCTTCCAAAACTGAAATATTCTCATATGTAATTCACAGCCCCTTAACGTATATTACTAAAAATTTCTTTGCCAACTAGAATATTGATTCTGAATATATATCGGCAATCCCCTATAATTCCTCAACACGTTTTCCACCATTAAACAAACATATTATGGGAATTACTTGTATACTTTTCAACAGTTTACTTAATATATGCGATTGCTTCTCTAAGCCTATTCTTTTTTATCATAATTATTTAGTATTATAAGGATATAAAAAAGGAGGTTATCATTTGAAAAGTACAGGTATGACACGTCCCCTAGATGCGTTAGGCCGTATCGTCATTCCCAAAGAAATGCGAATTTCTATGGATTTTAATGTGGGTGATCCTGTTGAGATTTTCGCAGATGAGGAAACTGGTATTCTCGCCTTTCGAAAATATACCGGGGTGACGTGTAAAATGTGTGGTTCAGCAGAACAATTGACTTATTTTAGAGACAGTTTTATTTGTAAAGAATGTATTGAAAGTTTAAAGAAGGGGTTAAATTTCAGTCCTGTCCTGAGACCAGCCAAATCAGCTTTAGCCAACGGACAACGGTCGAATAAAGAGCCCAAACGTCTACGGCGATCAACACAGCAGATGATTGAAAGTCTCAAAGAATTAATGCAAAAGCAGCCCAATGCAGCACAGCACGAATATGCCAAAATGCTTGAGGTTTCCCAAGCCCGTATATCCCAGCTCAAAAAATTGCTATAACTACAGCTTGCTATCCTACATAGGTATACACCAGAGATTTCATCATGTACAGCTAATTTTGAACCGTGATACGCAGCATCATAGCTAACCGACAAAATGCATATGCGAAAAATCTATACTAGGTATAAAGAACTACTGGATGAATTGCAAGCGAGAACGCCTATAAGCAGAAGGCTGTGCTACATTTAATAATGGTTCCTGAATTAAAAAATGACCTTCTTTAATTAGAGAAGGTCATTTCATTTATTTATTCATTTTTCTACGGTAAACCACCCTCGACCAAAAGCTATAGCAGCGGCCAAGCGTATTATTTTGGAAAAAATGAGGAATACAGGTCAGACCAGCCTATCACTAATTAGAATGCTTGTTTAACAGGGAGGGTATACGAATGCGCGTGCACTTTCCTTTAATTTTTCTCGATCTCTGCCGATATTGATAGAGTATGCGTATCCATATTCAATATACATAGGAGGTACGAATTTAATGAGGTTAAACAATGCATCTCTGCCAGTAGCTTTCAATCGCATCAGCAAACAAGGGAATTCAATCAATAACTCGACGGTTCAACAGCTCAACCAGCAGATTGCTTCCCGTATGCAGCAGAATGCCCAGGCGGAAAAAAGTGAACGTACAGAGAAAATGCTGGATTTGAAGCAAATGAATAACAAAAGTGCGCTAGATGATGGATTGACTCAAAGCGCTCTCATTGATCGGGGATTAGGGGTCGTACAAGGAATATATACTGCATTGCATCAAAGCCTGAAAAACTCGGTAGATCCTTGGCTGGATGAATTGGATAAGATTGACCAAAGTAACGCATCTTTAGAATATAAGGAGCAAGCGAAGTCTGAAATCAAGGAACATCTTCAAGAAATGACGGATACAATTACAGGTTTATATGGGGGATTCTTAAAAGGAACTGCCAAAATGTATAACAAAGCCACCGATGGAGCATTCCAAGAGGTTATCCAGCCTAAAGATAGTACAACGCAGCAGACGGGTTTCAATCTCTTGGATGTGAGTCCCCAAACATTAGGACTTGACCATATTACTGAAAGCGACGATATCCGAAGCCTATTTGCTAACGTATTGGCGAAGCTCGAAAGTTATGGCTCCACTCTGTCCCAAGTCAGAAGTGAATTCCAAAAAGCAAACAACTTGGATCAACACATCCTTGAGGCCGTCACCAGCAAGGTGAAAAGCAAGGAGCTGGACGCGATGGATAACGTTGTCTCGTACAAAGGGCTTGTGGACCGTAAATCCTTCGATCAATTGTTTGCTCAGACCATCAAGCTATCTAAATCTTCGGTAAGCATTCATACTCAAGGCATAGATATCACTATATAGGCCCTGTTAAATTACCAATTCAGTTTTACTGCACTATCAAACATATTTATTGTCACATTCCAAAAGAAGAAGGCTTAATATCACAAGCCTTCTTCTCCTTAACCTATTTTTATTAGGCTTTGCTGGCCATGTCTGCAATCTGGCGAAGCCACGTCTTGCGCGTATCCTCATCGGATTGTGGTACGGACTCGAAGAATAGATGATACATGACGTCAAGCCCACAATATTCAAATATGCCTTTGTCGGACGTCAAGCGAAGTGCTTGATCCATGCCATTGCTGGCATATTCCGCATGTGATTTCCCTTGTGTGTTGAGGATGATGACCTTCTTCCCCTTGAGCAGTCCCATCTGCACCCCGTTTACATATTTGTAAGCAAATCCGTAAGAGAATACGCGGTCAATATATCCCTTCATGATGGCTGGCATCCCCGTCCACCAAATCGGATAAATAAAGGTGATCACCTCTGCCCATTGCAAAAACTGCTGTTCCCGCACAATATCTTCTCCGATTCCTCCAATAATCTCGCTACTGCTGACTACAGGTTGAAAGCCGATATCATACAGATCACGAACCACCACATCATGTCCTTTTTGCTTTAGCCCCTCCACTGCAGTGGTCAAAATTGCATGATTAAAGCTTCCCTCAGATGGATGCGCGTAAATAATAAGATGTTTCATCTTTTTCTCCTCCATTTACAAATAAAATGAGTGATTGATTAATTACATAACTTCATACTTCTTCATCTAACTGAATCTTTATCAATCCATAGTTCCAATAAAGATACATTTAGTAAACTTGAAGCAGTCTCTTGCTCATGAATGTTACCTCGTTGCTTGTTAATCAGTTAGTTAGTAATTGATCAATCACTAACTAACTGGCCTCAGTATAGTTTATTCCTTTTTATTTTGCAAGTGCTTTTGGTTCAACTTTATATAAAAGATTGTAAAAAGATCTGATCCAAGGCAGTGTTATTATCGCTGTTCAAAGTAAATAAAGTCCCCCAGTTGATGCCCATTAGGGTGTGATGTAGAGCAATCACTTAATATGACTTTATAATGTCATGTTATAAGGTGTATGCTACCGAGAGAGGTGAAGCTTATGCCGTTAAGCAGACAATTTGAAATCGTTTATATGTTACTCCATAAGAAAAAAGTGACTGCTGATGAATTGGCAGAGCATTTTGAGGTTTCCACACGAACAATTTATCGGGACATAGATGCCTTAAGCGCAGCTGGGATTCCCATCTACAGCAGTAGAGGCAAAGGTGGCGGAATATCATTGATGGAGGGTTATGTCTTTAACACCTCTTTACTGTCCGAGCAGGAACAAGATGATATCTTAATGGCCCTTCAGAGTGTGGCTACAGCTACCATCCCACAGGTAGAAGAAGTGCTAAACAAGTTGAGTAGGCTTTTTAAAAAAGAAATGGGAAACTGGATCGAAGTAGATTTTTCGCCATGGGGAAGCCAAAACAGCCAGAGACAGCTATTCACTCTTATACGCAACGCAATAATCACAAACCGTGTTATAAAGTTCCGCTATTATAACGTCGCCGGGGAACAGAGTTATCGTAGCATCGAACCTGCCAAGCTCTTGTTTAAAGATAAATCCTGGTATGTGGAAGGTTACTGTTTAAATACCGAAAGTTATCGTGTATTTAAGATTAGCCGAATGAAAGAGATTGTAGTTACCGAAATTAGTTATGAGCCAAGAACAGTCGTAGCAGCTACAGATACAAAGATGAACGACTTGCTTCATACCATTGAAGTAACTCTTCACATTTCTGCTCAAGGAGCTTACCGCGTATACGATGAATTTGCCGAGAAAACAATTACTCAGAGGGAAGACGGCTCTTATACCGTCACGGCACAATTTCCTGTAGGCAATTGGTTGGACAGTTATCTGCTGTCCTTTGGTCCCCTCCTTATAGAGGTTAGCCCCGAACAAGTACGTACAAGAATATTGTCTCATTTAGAAACGATGAAAAGAAATTTAAATGATCCTCTATAATAAGACATCATGTAGTCATATTATTACTGCTATGATGAGTTTGAAGTTATCGCTCACCACATACTCACCATAGGAGGTTGAAGAATCAATGAATTCACATAGATCCATGCCACCAGCAGTAGAAACTTACTTTACATCAGCGAACAAATCCCGACTTGAAGCATTTACATCCGCTTTCGATAAAGATGCGTTGATCTTAGATAACCATCGCGAAATCAAAGGTAAGGAAGCCATAAAATCATGGTGTGAAGCAGAAATATTGGAGCCGAATGTCACCTTCGAGATCGTGGATATGGATGACATTAATAATACCATCGTCGTAATTGCGAAAGTAGACGGAGACTTTGATAAATCGAATCTTCCCGACCCACTCCTACTTAAACACCAATTTCTAGTAAACAACCATAAAATTAAAGAACTGATTATTACACTTCCATAAAGAAATTAAAAAATAAGAAAGGGAAAACGTATATGCCCGCTTATGTTGTTTTTATACGTGAACAGAGTACCGATCAAACTGAACTCCAACTCTATTCTCAGTTGGCACCGGCAGGTTTGGCGGGACATTCCGTCAAACCCCTAGCAATGTATGGCGCATACCAGGTCCTCGAAGGACCCGATATTGAAGGGCTGGCCATCTTGGAATTCCCCACTTTTGAGGAAGCACAAGCTTGGTACTTTAGTCCAGCCTATCAAAAAGCCCTAAAGCATCGACTGCGCGGAGGGCGGTACCGGGGTATCATTGTCGATAGTGTGTAAGGTTCGCAAAACAAGTGAACTCGGAGTGAAGATACCTAGAGGTAGTTCTCAACCACATTGTCAAAATTAGGAGGAATTATTCACATGAGTTTTCAATTAGAAAGCATTTTAAGTGAGTTTAAAGGCAAAAGGGCCTTGGTCACAGGCGGTACCCAAGGAATGGGAGAGGCTATTGCTAAGAGACTTACGGCTGCAGGTGCTACTGTAATTACTACGGCTCGAACTACTCCAGTTAATTTAGAAAATCCGGATCTATTTATTCCAGCCGATATTAGTACGCCTGAAGGTGTAGATAAAGTGGTAACCAGCGTTCTTGAGCGCCTAGGCGATGTAGATATTCTTGTCAACAATGTTGGAGGCTCGTCAGCCCCATCCGGGGGAGCTCTTGTCTTGACGGACGAGCATTGGCAGCAAACTTTTAACGCCAATCTGTTTGCTGCCGTTCGTTTAGACCGTGGACTGCTGCCAGCTATGGTGGAAAAGGGTTCAGGTGTTATTATTCATATTTCATCTATTCAACGTCGCTTGCCTCTATATGATGCAACATTGGCTTATGCCGCGGCCAAAGCAGCTTTAACTACTTACAGCAAAGGATTATCCAAGCAGTTTTCGCCTCAAGGCATTCGTATTAATACAGTTGCGCCAGGCTTTATCGAAACGAAGGCAGCACAAAGTTTGATTGATCGGATTGCTGAGACGACAGGCGACCGAGAAAGTGCATTAAAGCAACTAATGGACTCGTTGGGAGGAATTCCAATTGGTCGTCCAGGACTACCAGAAGAAGTCGCTGAGCTTGTTGCTTTTCTGGTATCCGACCGGGCCGCTTCTATTACAGGAAGTGAATATAATATTGACGGTGGAACAGTTCCAACGGTTTAAAACTCAAGCTAAATACGCTTTATCCAAATATTTTTCAGTCTAACACTTTATTTTCATCTGACATTCGCGCAAATAATGAGAAAAAAAGCCTATCTAATGAGCAGACATACGCAAAGCATTTTCGATGTCCTTCAGATAGGCTTCTATATAGCTATTTACCGTTTAATAACGATCAGCTTGGTTTCCAGCATTTCTTCCATAGCGTACTTTACACCTTCGCGTCCGGTGCCACTTTGCTTCACACCGCCATACGGCATATGGTCAACACGGAAGCTTGGTATGTCATTGATCATCACGCCTCCCACCTCAAGCTTGTCCGCTGCATCCAGCGCGGTCGTGATATTACGTGTGTAAATTCCCGCCTGTAAGCCATAAATTGAATTATTCACATGATTCACAGCCTCATCTACAGAGCTAACGGAATGAATCAGCACAAGTGGGGCAAACACTTCGCGGCAGGATACCTTGGAAGTCGGGTCCACATCGAGCAATACGGTTGGCTCCAGAATCCCTCCTTCGGTATGCCCACCCAGAGCGATCCTCGCGCCTGCCTGGACTGCTTCCTCCAGCCACTCACGAACACGCTCGACATCCTTGGCTGAGATGAGCGCCGATACGTCCGTGTCCGGGTCTAGCGGATCTCCAATTTTTAAACGTTGAGTCGCCTCTACAAATCGGGATACAAATGTATCATACAGCTCATCGACAACGTAAATACGTTGAACCGAGATACATACCTGCCCCTGATTGGCAAAGGCTCCACTTACACAACGGTCGATGACCGCGTCCACATCCGTATCACGGTCAATAATAACAGCCGCGTTGGAACCCAGCTCCAGCGTGACCCGCTTCAAGCCAGCCTTGGAGCGAATTTCTGTACCGACCGCCGGACTACCGGTAAAAGTGATATAGCTAACGCGCGGATCAGTGACAAGTACGTCGCCAATGGTTTTACCATCGCCGCTGATCACGTTAAGAGCGCCCGCAGGCAACCCAGCCTGCTCCAGCAGTTCCGCGATCAAGTAAGCCGATAGCGGTGTCTGCTCCGCAGGCTTCAATACAACCGTATTGCCTGCTGCCAGCGCAGGGCCCACTTTATGAGCGACCAGGTTCATCGGGAAGTTAAATGGTGTAATAGCTCCTACTACCCCGACAGGTTCTTTAAGCGTGTAGGCCATTCGGCCCTCGCCGCCCGGTGCTGCATCCAGCGGAATGGTTTCCCCGTGAATGCGCTTGGCTTCTTCGGCTGCGAACTTGTAGGTTTGCACGGTCCGATCAACTTCCGCGAGCGCAGCCTTCCATGGCTTGGACGCTTCGCGTGCAATGATACGTGCTGCATCCTCACGCCGCTCTTCCAGCAGGTCAGCCAGCTTCTCCAAAATAGCTGACCGCTGGTGCGCTGGCATGGCCCGCATCACTGCACGTGCATCAGATGCGGCCTGAATAGCGGTCTTGGCATCCTCAGCAGTGGCCTCTGCTACCTCAGCAATGACTTCCCCAGAATACGGTGATTTCAGTGTCGTATATGATGAAGCTACTTGCCATTCACCACCAATAAATAAATGCTGCTGCATGCTTTTTTCCTCCTTTTCTCTATATCAATGTTCCTTTTAACATCTATTTTACCGTCAGTACCGGACAAGGTGCATGCTGAATCACATGATGACTCACACTACCCAGGATCAGCTCTGAAACAAGTCCCTGTCCCCGTGTTCCCATAATGATCATATCCGCCTTTTCCTGCTTTGCACTCTCGCAAATAACACTCGCCGGATCACCATGACCCGCCAGCATACGGTACGAAATGCCCTCGTCCTTCAAATAGTCGGCTGCAGGCTCCAGAATATGACGGCCTTCCTCTTCGATCCGCTCATCCACATCAATCCCAACCGGGGGCTCATTCATGGATAAAGTCGGATTTACATGCAATACGGTCAGATGCAGGTTTCCCTGAAGCTGCTTAGACAACGTTTTGGCTGTCTCCAATGCCTTCATAGCGTGTTCCGAACCATCAATCGCGACCAGAATCTGTTTGAATTCGCTCATATTCTTTTCCTCCCCAGAAGTTCAATGTTAGTGTGCATCTACCTGAATATCCTGCATATGTCGACGACGTACGATCAGCACAGCTACACCAATCAGTACCATCAATGCTCCAAAATAAAACGGGGTTTCTGCTGAGTACCACTCTGACAGCTTCCCTGCAAGCCACGGCGAAATGGCCCCGCCCAAAAAACGCATAAAGCTGTAGGCCGCAGATGCTGTCGAGCGCTCCACTGGAGCAGCCTGCATAACAGCAGTGGTAATCAATGTATTATTAATCCCCAGAAAAATACCAGCTACAATGACGGCGACAATGACAGTCGTTGGCGAACCAGCTACCGTCCCAATCGCCATAACACCTAAATCAATGGCAAATAGCGTCAGCATGATACTAATGGAAGATACCACGCTCAAGCGTGCTTGAATCTTTGGTGCTACAAACACCGAGGTAAAGGCCAGCATAATTCCCCAACCAAAAAACACGTAACCCAAACCATGCTCGTCTAAATGCATTACATATGGAGAATACGCCATCAACGTAAAAAATCCAAAGTTATATAACAACGCCACAATGCCGAGCGTGAGTAAAGCTGGATAACTAAGCGCTTTGAACGGATCGGCAATGGAGCCACGTTTTTTGGGCTTTGGAATCGAAGGCAACATAAACGTAATGAACAAAAATCCCACTACCATCAGTCCGGCTACACCGAAAAACGGACCACGCCAGGAAATGGAACCTAACTCACCACCTAGCAGCGGGCCGACTGAAATCCCGAGGCCCAAAGCCGCTTCATACAAAATAATCGCTTTAGCTGTTCCAGAAGTGGACAGACCAACAATCGCAGATAACGCTGTTGCGATAAACAAAGCATTCCCCAAACCCCAGCCTGCTCGGTAGCCTACAATTCCGCCAACTGTATTGGCCGTACCGCCCAATCCGGCAAACACAATAATAAATAAAATCCCGGTTAGTAGCGTCCATTTGACACCCAATCGACTTGATACGACGCCCGTAATCAGCATCGCAACGCCTGTCACCAGATTATAGCTGGTAAACAGCAATGACACTTGGCTTTTCGTAGCATGAAGCTGATCGGCAATGGCCGGAAGAATCGGATCGACTAATCCCAGACCCATAAATGAAATAACACAAGCAAAGGCGACCGCCCATACGGCTTTAGGTTGAGACAGGAAGCCTGAGCGTTCTTTTAACTCTTCAGGTAATGCATGTTGTGAACTCATATTATGATGTTACCTCCACATCTGAATGTAAATATTCTTGTTATGATGGGTCGTGTTCAAGTTCCTCATCCAAAAGGATTTTGCGTTCACGAACCCTGATCCGCAGCTCTTCCAATTCAGTCTGGAGCATACGGATGCTGTTGATTTTCCCCTCCATTAATTCCAACTGTTCGTTCAGCGTACGTTCCATATCCTCCAACATGGCCCGTCGCTCGATTGGTTGCAAGTGCTCCGTTCGCTCGCGATATTCCTCCCGCTGCCCCTTGAGCATTTCCGCTGCGGACATGTAACGCTGAAGCTCTTGCAAAGAAAAACCAAGCACTTCCTTGGCACTCACTATTTTTTTTAGTAAATCCACATCCTCCTGCGTATACAGCCGCATATTTCCTTCACTGCGCTGCGGGGAGGGCAATAAGCCGATTTCCTCATAATAACGAATAGTTCGCTTGGTCAAACCGCTTTGTTTCGCGACCTCATCAATTTTATACGTAACCATGACACCCACCTTATGAAAAAGATTATATATAAATACTACGCCTATATAACGTTAACGTCAACGTAAACTTTAAAATAAAAAGAAACCGCCTCTGTTAGAGGCGATTCCTATTTGGGATTGCATGGTCATAGACCCGAAACATCGGCGCTCAAGCCCATGAATATCGCTTTAGATGAAAATAGTACGTGTGATGATAACCAGCAAAATGAAGAGTACCAGAATAACACCAGTGGAAGTAAACATGCCATAACCGCCACCGCCACAACCACAACCTCTTTCTACTTCACCCATCTCAGAATTCCTCCTCCCTCTGTCGATTACAACAAATCGCCCGAAATCAAATTTTTGAGCTGAGAATTAGATAACGAATGCTTTGGAAATAATAACGAGCAGAATGAAAAGTACTAGAATCGCTCCTGTAGATGTAAAAGCTCCATAACCAGCGCCTACTCCAGACATGGTGATTCCTCCCTTCATGGTTTACAAGAGCATCTTATGCTTATGTTACCGTCCATGATAGGGACAAATGCCGCGCCTGACGCCCAAATGTGGGTTAAGATTCTACGGTTCCGTATCCTTCGGAAGCCAGCATACCACGATACAGTAGGTTTCGTGCCTGCATGGCAAGAACAGACGGACTTTCGCGCCCAGGCAGCAATTTCGTTAACGTCAGCCGTTCTATCAAACCGATCACGCATTCTGCTGTCAGTTCAGGGTCCAGTTCCTCACGGCAGGAACCCCATCGTTGTGCTGCCATCAGATGTTTTTTGATGTGCTCTGCCATTTCCGCCTTAATGCGCACCGAGTCTGCTGCCTGGTAAAATCCGACACGAGTGATCGCCGGATTATTAGACAACACGCGAAAAATAGCCTCCAGAAACACTTGTCCCCGTCTCAAAATTTCAGTCTCGCTCTGATCCGGGTCTACCTTCATGCTCTGTACTGTCTCATTCACCAAATTACGAAAGCTCTCCACAAGCTCCTCATACATCTGTTCCTTGCTTTCAAAATGAATATAAAAATCCGGCTGCGTCAATCCTGCACGCGCCGCGATCGAACTTACCTTTGTCTGATAAAACCCCGTCTGAGCGAACTCTTCAGCCCCCGCTTCCAGTAACAACCGTCGACTTTCCCGACTTCTGACTCCCGCTCTCATCACGGTCTTGCCCCCTTACGCCACAAATCTATCGTATTATAAAATTCCTTTGCAGTAAGAACAACGGGCTTGAGGATGATATATACCTGTCCTTCAAAAGTCCTAATACAGAAGAACTGAAGGTTTTGGAAAATCAAGGGCATCTCCCTACGAGGTATAATTAACCAATTAGATGGATGAGCGAGCAGGAGTGAGTATATCGAAATCAAATTTTTATGTTGGCGTTATACATATATCAATGATGAGGACAATATTTACGCATCATTGAGATTGTTATCAGATCATCATCCAGCCCCCGTTGTTGCAAGCCGTCGATAATTTGCTGGCGCTCCTGATCTTTAACATTTTGGCCAAATTTAAACTTGGCGGTCCATTCCTCGGGTACAATTTTGATCAGAGCGACCCCTTTCAAACGTGAGGCATACCGAGAATCGTTGGCATCAATCGTGTCATACCCGCCTTCCGTTTGCAGCTTACTCATAAAAATGGAAAATGCTGATGCTTTTTCTTCCAAATCCACTACATGCTCCGCATGACCACGCACGGTAATACTTTTAAAAAATGAAGTCGCAGGACATGCCATATGTTCATCTGTAAAATAAGATGGAATGAGCGCATACTCTTTGGCAGCTGAAAAAGTGACCCGGTTATCCTCTTTCATTCGTTCCATCTTTTCTCCAGCACGGCTGCCATGAATATAAAAAACGCCATTCCCATAAGCGAAATTCAAGGGAACCACACGCGGAAAACCATCCTCGCTGTTCATGCCTAAAAATCCGAAACTGACCTCGCTTAGAAACTGCTCTATTTCCTCTAGTTCTGCCACTGTAAATTCTTTTCTTCTCATAGGGATCTCTCCTTCCATCTATTGACCAACAATACATTTCAGATTATGTTGAAAATGGATTATTAAAAAGACCCAATATAAACGAAAATGACTGGTCCAATATAAGGAGAAAAGTATGGACATTACGATTGCTTATCAACGTGCGATTCAAAAATATCATTTTAAATACTTGGCATTGTATCACGCTCTTCGAGAGGGGATTCTCACTGGCTCCCTTGCCAGCGGTACGCGCCTGCCTTCCAGTCGCGATCTGGCTGTGATGTATGGAATTTCGCGCGGGAGTGTTAAAGAAGCATACGATATGCTGTTGGCAGAAGGATATGTGAATTCGGTAGTAGGCAGAGGAACGTTTGTTATGGAACAGACCGCAATGCTGCCAGACGAATCTCTAATCGACCAGCAAAACCAAAACTCACCTAATACAAAACAAAAAGCCCCTGCTCTGTCAGCATGGGGACAACGAATAATGCAGATCGAAAGGGAACGAGCCTTATACTCGACTCCTGTGTATGCTACAGATAGAGATGGTGCACACCAGCCTTTGATTTCTTTTCAAGCAGAAGAAGTTATATTGGAGGGTAGCTCACAGATCGCATGGAAAAGTGCATTGGCTGCCGCCGGCAAAGATCTGCAAAAGCCCTCGGATGGCTCGATGCCTGCACTAGTGAACGGTGATAACTGGCTGCGTGAAGCAATTTGTCATCATGTTGGCAGAACACGCGGAATTACGGCCACCCCCGAACAAGTCGTATTATGCAGCGGTTCCATGGAAGTGATCACGTTACTAAGTCAGCTGCTTATTCATGAACAAGATAACATTGTACTGGAAAATCCCTGTTATTCCGGCATCTATCGTGCAGTAACTGCCTCAGGCGGACAGATACACGCTGCTGAACTGGATCAGCATGGAATTATTCCACAGGATTGGGATGCCAAGCTCCTGTTTGTTACGCCTGGACGGCAGTTTCCAACCGGTGCTGTATTGCCATTAACACGCCGTCAACATATTTTGCAATGGGCAGCGTCCAAGGGGGCGTGGATTATTGAGGATGATTATGACAGTGAATTCCGCTGGGCGGGACGCCCTATTGAACCGTTAAAAGCATTAGACCACGCGGATTGTGTCATCTATGTCGGTTCCTTTTCCAAAAGTATGTTCAGCAGCCTTCGACTCGGTTTTGCCATCCTGCCTGTGGAGTTGGCCCAAGCGCTTACTGCTGCCAAACGACTATACGATCCCCTGCCGCCTGCACGCTTGGAACAGCGTGCACTGGCACGTTTTATGATGCGCGGAGACTACATTCGTCATTTGCGGCGGATGACTCGAATATACAGATCACGCTACGACGTGTTCCAGCATGAAATACAGCCGTTGAGTGAGCTGTTTCACTGGCATCAGAACGATTGTGGTCTACACGCCTATGCCATCTGGAAGCATGGACCTGCCCCGTATCATCATTTGATGCAGATGGCACGATTTTATGGAGTCACATGGCGTGATGCCGCAGATTACCAACTGACACCAGGACCTCCTTCAGCCTGCTTTAACTTTGCCCACTTAACGGAGCAGCAAATTATCGAAGGTGTTACGCGTCTGTGCCAGGCCTGGGATCGTATCAAACATAAGTATCACGGAGCAAAGCTGAAGCTTTAAAAGGGTGCTCCATTCGCACTTTATATATAGCAAATTAGACTAACGATAAAGAAGACTTGCCCTTTCCATTCCCTTACTTTTTCATATGATGCTAGTAACTTAAAAGAATTGGAGTGAGAGAAATGGCAGTTAGTCCACTTTGTAAACGGTTTGCCGATATATTAAAAGCAACACCTCAAATCATTAACGGAGTTTGTACTGCATCTGCAGTCAGAAACAACATCAAGCCAATCATTTTGGGGAAAAGGACCCGATCCTTTCTTGCAATACCCCAAGCTTTTTCTTTCGAAAGTATTGGCCGTAACGGAAAAGGATTATGTCTTGGCGAAACCGTGATTTTAACCGCAGAAATTAATCCGTTTATTTCTCGACTTCGTAAACATGATATCAAAGTGACGGCACTGCACAATCACTGGCTATTCGATAACCCCAACCTTTGGTACATCCACTTTGAAAAAGTAGAAAAGCCGCTTGTTTTCGCCACAGAAGTGCGTGACGCCCTTAATGTCTTGACAACGAAGCCTGTACGGCCGGTTATTCAAAAAAAATAAGCTATTAATAAATGCCAGAGATCCGCTTAGGCGGATCTTCTTTTGTTATTGGTGGAAACAGCATGCGCTAGACATGAGACCGTATTAAAAATCAGTGAGGAACCCCTTATTTGATCACTAGCCCCAAAAGGCCCACAAATGATGAAGCCTGATGCGGTGAGATGATGCAGCCATTCAAATCTTCTATCTCCACTTGTATTCCATCAAATTCGCAATCACTGAGATCTACCCCCTTGAGCTTGGACCCCGACAGGATGGCTTGATCCAGATTGCAACGGGCAAAAGAGGTTTTTTGTAGCGTTAAATGATAAAAATCTGTACTTATCAAAGAACAATCCTCAAAACCAACTTGCTTGAAATTCGCAAAACGGAACATTGAATAATCCCCTAAGCAATCCAGAAAACGAACGTTTTGGAATCTGCTTCTCGAAAAATCCGTTCCAAGCAATTTACAATTTCTGAACTCTGCGCGATGGATAAAGGAACCGGAAAAATTAACATTAGACAGATCACATTTATCAAAAATGACGTCTGTCCATTCACTTTCTGGCAATGACGATTCTGTGATGGTTACATTTTTAAAAGTCATCTTCTCTAATGAAACTTTAACTGCTTCGATATTGTCCAACATGATTTCCTCTACTGCCCCCACACTAAGTTCGTCTTTGGATCGTATGGAGCGTATTTCTTCATTTAATATGGGTAAGTCCGCAGGAATCTTCGGTGACTCCATTTTATTTTTCATGATACCTCTACCTCCACTATGAATAGACTTCTAGGACATCTATATGAATCTATTTTCTATTAATTCTCACGCATAAGGTAGCAAAAGTATTTTTGACACATATATTAACATGTGAAGTACACTCACGAACCTTTGTTAGGAGGTTGATAGCATGGCAGTACAGCTATCTAATCAAATATTCTCCATCTCGATCGGGAATTATGGGGATATCTCTTCCTTACGTCTGACAGGAGACACCTTCAATACGAATTATGTCATGAACGGCTCCAACGCACCTAAGCAAAATACGTCAGATCATCAGTGGCTGGGTGAACTTATGTTCACCTATCGTCTCGGTAACGGGGCCTGGACTCGGGCGTGGACAAGCAATTCTGCAGATGCGCGCCAGATCACCTCTTCTGGTAACAGTGTCCAGGTGTCCTATCAAAATTCCTCAAACCATCAGGGAATACGCAACTTCACTTTACATGAAACCTATTCGTTGGTTAACGACTATTTACATTGGCAAATGAAAGTAACGAATACCTCTAATCAAACACTGGAAATTGGAGATTGGGGGCTGCCGCTACCTTTTAACGAATACTGGTCCGGCGGTAATAACGAACAAATCTATGAAACCAGGGTACTCTCTCACTCCTTTGTAGGTCACCACAGCTCCTTTATTACCGCTGGACGGCCTAGCGGCATCGGACCGTATATCCTGCTGATGCCCGATGCCTCAACGGGTGCTGGTCTCGAATATCAGGATCACTGGAGAGTCGAGGAGCATCCAGGCAGTACATGGGCTATGGAGCAAGGTGGCTGGTCTGAGGGACTGAATGTGTTCTATATCCACTCCAATGTCATCAAAAGCACCAACCGTGGTTATCTCGGGAGCACCAGTCTGTCGCTGGCCCCTGGTGAAAGCAAAACGTATGCCTTTAAATTCTACAAGGTAGCAGACGAGCAGGCTGTAAAGGACAGGCTATACAGCGAGGGACATGTGGATGTGACGGTGGTTCCGGGTATGATTGTCCCGACCAATCTCAAGGCTAAATTCGATCTGCATACCCGTAAATCCATTACCTCTGTCACAGCGCAGTATCCCTCCGAAACGACCATCAACTATTTGGAAAATGCCCCTACAAACCACAAAATATATGAACTTACACTAGGACGATTGGGTCACAACAATATTACGGTGAACTACGGTAACGGCGAAAAAACCGTTCTCCAGTTCTATGCCATTGAGCCAGTTGACACTGCACTTCAGCGTCACTCCACTTTCATGGTCAACAGCACGCAATGGAATGTGCCTGGCGATCTGAGGGACAAGGTGTTTGACGATTGGATGATGCAATATAAGGCCAAACGCAACAGCTTTGCCGGCTACTGGGGCTGGGGCGATGATTGGGGATTAACTCACGGCCAGTTTCTGGCGGAGAAAAATGTCCTGAAGCCCGTGGCCTCTGAGATCAAGGCAGTCGATGATTATCTGGAGGTGGCTATCTGGACGAATCTGATGGAAGGCCATCATACCGATTATCTGGTCCCCGATTTCCTGATGCCGCAGCCTAATACGACACCAACGTACCGGGGCTATGCCTATCCGCACATTTATAATACGTTTTTCAGCATGTATAAACTTGCCAAGCTGTATCCCAACCTGATCAGCTATCGCAATAGCAAAAACACATATTTGCTACGTGCTTACCGTATTTTTAAAGCGTTGTATGAAGGCCCTGTTGCTTATAACTGGAACACAGGACTTATGGGTGAGCTGACCACACCGGATATAATTAAGGCGCTTCAGGAAGAAGGATTGACTACTGAGGCTAACGACCTGATTGCCAAAATGGCTACCAAGTACAACAATTTCAAAAACACCACCTATCCTTATGGCTCTGAGTACAACTATGACAATACAGGCGAAGAGGCCGTATATACACTTGCCAAAATGAACGGCAATACGACGATGATGAGCAAAATCAATGCCAAAACACGCGCCGCACGCGGTCATATGCCTGTCTGGTACTATTACGCCGATCCGGTCACAATCACCGGAGAAAATTGGTGGAACTTCCAGTACACCACCTCGCTGGCGGGCTATGCGATGGACGACTGGACACGTCGTTATTCGTCCAATCCCGAAGTGGACCAGCGTCTATCCTATGCCGCCAAGCTGGCGAACATCGGGGCGATTAATTCGGGACAGATCAGCTCTGATCCTGCCAATATCGGGGCAGTATCGTGGACATATCAGGCAGGCAAGGGCAATTACGGAGCCCTTGGTCTGGACGGCGGCCCTCTGTTTAACGGATGGCGCGGCATGTCCGGGGAAGCTGATCTGGGGCTGTTTGGAGCCATTAAAATCCTAAGCTCGGATGTTGCTGTCGATCCGATATTCGGCTTATTCGGCTATGGCTGTGACGTTACTGAAAGCAATAACAGCTATACGATTACTCCAAAAGACGGTGTATTCCAACGTCTGCATCTGATCACCCAGAAGCTGAGTCTGGAGCTGAACCGGGATCAATATAGCTTGGCCATCGTATCCAAGTCCAAGAACAATATCCGCTTGATGTTGAAAAATACGACACCTGGCACAGCTCATACGACTGCTGTGACGATAACTGGACTCGCGGCAGGTACGTATGACGTACTGATAGACGGCACAAAAACCGGCTCAGTCACAGCTGTTAACAATGCTGCGACTACTGTCAGACTGAATATCGGTACGGCAGCCAACTACGATATCCGTATTCAGTCCAGTACAGGCAATCCGGCTCCCGCTGGGGACATTATAGCCCATTATGAATTTAACGAAACGGCCGGATCAACCGCAGCCGATTCGTCAGGTTATGGGCAGCAGGCCAGTGTACATGGCGGCTCGTGGGGCGCGGGACGGAATGGCAATGCTCTGCGCCTTAACGGTACAGACGCCTATGCCAGCCTGCCCAGTGGAATAGTTAGCAGCCTCAATGACTTTACCATTGCCGCGTGGGTACAAGTGAACACGCATAACGGCTGGGCTCGTCTGTTTGATTTTGGAGCAGGAACAGATCGGTATATGTTTTTGACCCCGAAGGCCGAAGGGACAGGTATGCGTTTTGCCATCACTGTCTTGGGGAACGGAGAGGAACAGCAGCTGAACGCCCCGGAACTGGCGACAGGGGTCTGGAAGCATGTTGCCGTGACTCTGTCAGGCACTACAGGAATTATGTATGTGGACGGTATAGAGGCGACCCGCAACACGAATATGACGCTGAAGCCTTCCAGCCTTGGACTGACAGATTGGAACTACATTGGGAAATCCCAGTTTGATGATCCTTATCTGAATGGTGCGGTAGATGAGCTGATCATTTACAACAGGGCTCTGACCGCTCAGGAAATTAGGGGTTTGGCCTCGGCAAGCAGCACCATTACAGCCCATGATGTGGGAGTCCAAGCATATGCTGAGGGGGCAGATTAAAATACACCTATGCATTCATTTCATGCCATTAACGTTTTAGATTGTGAATAATTGGTATTATGAATGATTTATACCGTGAAACATTTGCGTCGTAAATGATTGGTATCGTGAATTACTTTTGCTGATGCTTCCCATCGCCTCCGCCCCGGATTTCTTATATTAATTCTGTAATCAGGGGAGAAATCCGGGGAGATGATGCTTCCGAAGCGAGCCTTCCTATGGAAACCTCTTAAAGCGACCACTTTACCGAAACAATCAGCGGCAGCTTTTCCATCAGCAGAGGAATTAGCTCCGTCTAATGCGTGTCGTTCTTGGTCTTAAGCGAACAAGCTCCTCACTGGTGAGTTGTCTAGTATAGGAGCGAGGGGAAGATCCTGTATCTACTCTGAGCACCCTGCCTGCCCCGCTGGGGCGGGCTACTCGTGTGTTGAATACCTGCATGAACCACTGTACCGGAAAGGCTATGGATAAGCGACCATCTGCCGTGCCTGCATAGTTGACCGCGGCTGCATAATTATCGGACTGTCTGAGCCATACAGAGCCGGAATCCCCGGGTAGTGATACAGGAGTCGTACCTCTAATAACCGTCTGATCTTCGAAGGTCAGTAAGCCCAACTCTCCCCCATAATTGATTTGCAGGTCCGTATAGACGGACTCTACCGTGCCATTAACCCGCCCGGTTGTACGCCCTACCTTCTTCAATTTTTCTCCTACGCGATAAGCGGTAACATGACCCGGAATGGCTCCCACTGTAGCATAACGCGGATTGAGCAGGTTATTGCGGGTCGGAAGCGAAAGCGCTGCATCAATCAGGTTCGTTCCGGTGGGATTTAAGCGCACGTAACGATACAGTCGTCCTATACGATTCTGGGCAACCGTCCCCCCATCGGCTCCGCCTGGTTGAATTGTAGCTTCCCGATTGTCTGTATTGGAGGGATTGAGGACATGGTTATTGCTAAAAAGATAACGTGTAGCCGGCTCTCCAGTTGGGGAAACGATGAGTCCGGTTGTACCGGAACCTTCAATCGTCCCGACACTGTAGCCGGCGATGACCGGGCGGATGCGCACTCTGTAGTCCGTGGCATTAGCTCTGATCTTTCCAGTCTTTACAATTCGGATAGGAACGTTCGATTTCTTTCCTAAGGCAGTGGCCGACAAGAGTCCAGTAGAGGCCGACGCTAGACGATCCGTGTACACAATGACAGCGGCTCCCCTTTTGGGATGAGCAGGGTCCCTGTATCCTACGCCAATGCCGTGGACACCAGACATTTTCAAGACACGCTTGGCCATCCGCTTTTTTACTTGAAGCGCGGCCGAGAAGGTAGCCAACATAATCATCTCCTTTTACATTCAGATGAAATATTGTATGGCTAAGGCCGCTCCGCGTTCCATTTGATCTTACGATCACTGTTGCTTCACTTGATCCAAATGGACCGCTGCGCTATCGAACTCCGTATTGAAATGTATATGAAGTTATTACAAAATATGGTATAATCACTCCCGAGATTGACATTCGCTCATTCGATTCTGATGTTCAAGGAGGTACTTCATGTTCTTAACGATATTGACCTACAGCATACAAGCAATTGTAATTTTACTGATTATCTTTACATTAGTGAGAAAAAACAGAAAAAAAATAGGCCGTGGATCACTTTCACTGCTTTTATTACTTCTTGGCCTAGCTGCTTCTTACGAACTCGACAATTACACGTTTGGGGATCAATTGTTTTCCTTTTTAGGCTTGCCCGCATGGTCTAATCGTGTTGACAATACTGGATTTCACTATAGCCTTCTACTATCCAGCATTTTTTTCATTCCCGGTATAATCATTGGGTATAAAAATCCTGAAGATTTTGGAGCTCTTATCGGAAGACGAGTTTCTAGTATTTATCTATTTTTGATCATCATTTCGCTTTTATTTTTTATAATAAGCTGTTTGTCGAAGTGAAAGTTGGATCTGCGTCGTTCCAAAATAAAAAGCCTTCCTATAATCAAGGAAGGCTTTTTTTAACGATGAGAAGCATAGCTTATCCCTTAACCGCTCCCTCCGCAATGCCTTCCATAATGAATTTCTGAAAAAAGGCATAGATCAGGATCACCGGGATAGAGGTCAGCACGAGCGCGGCCAGAATAAGCGACCAATCCTTGTTGTACTCTCCAAACAGCATATTGGTCGAGAGAATCAGGGTGTAATGGTTCACATCCGTCAACATCAAAAGTGGAAGCAAAAAGTCATTCCAAATCCACAGGAAATCCAAAATAGCAATCGTGACGGTGATCGGCAGCAGCAAAGGAAATATAATGCGAAAGAACGTTTGGAACTCATTGCACCCGTCCATTTGCGCAGATTCTTCCAGCTCACGCGGGATGGATTTGACGAATCCGTGATACAAAAAGATTGCCATGTTCACACCCAAGCCGATATAGATCAAAGCCAAGCCGTACGTACTGCCTTGAACAGACAAATCCTTTGCCGTTCGTGTAAGCGGTATCATTATAGAGTGAAACGGCACCAGCATGGAGGCAACAAACAGGAAGAAAATTGCACTGCTCAGTTTTCCACTTGTACGAGACAGCTTGTAGCCTGCCAGTGCCGAACAGACCACGATTCCGCCAATGCCGATAAAAGAAATAATCGTGGAATTCAGAGCGCTGTTCAGCAAATGGGTCTGATGAAAAGCCTGACTGTAATTTTCAAAGTGAAGCTTCGTCGGCAACGCCGTAAAGGATGCAAACATCTCGCCCTGTGTTTTAAACGAATTAATGACTGCCATGTAGATCGGGAAGAAGGACACGACTGCGCCCACGCACAGCATCAGCGTGATCAGCAAGGAATTGGCTTTTTTCAGCCTCATGCCTCCACCTCCCTCTTCTTCATGACACGCAGTTGGATCAGAGTAAAGATTAGCACAATGGCGAACAAAATAACGGATTTAGCGCTCGCATAACCATAGCGGAAGTTGTTGGAGAACGCTTCCTCATAAATGTTCATCGTAATCACCTGTGTACTGCGTCCCGGTCCCCCTCCAGTCAGTCCATACACGACCTCATACACCTTGAAAGCACCGTTAAGTGTCAGGAAGAAACAGATCGTAATCGCGTGGGTAATCATCGGCAGCGTCACACTTCTCAATGTCTGAAATGCATTCGCCCCGTCAATAATAGCAGCCTCCTTCAAACTTTGTGGTACACCCTGAAGCGCAGCCAGATAGATGATCATCATATATCCCACACCATTCCAGAGCGAGACAATAATGATGGAAAAGAAGGATACTTTCGGATCGCCCAGCCATGATTGACCTAAAAAGGCGATGGCCGTCTTTTCAGCGATTTGCGGTAGCACGGAGGAAAAAACGAATGTCCACATAAATGCGCTAATAATGGTACTGATCATATTAGGCATAAAAAATAGCGTCCGAAAAAAACCTTTGCTACGTGTGCGTGACTCAATCAACACTGCCAGTACTAGCGCAAGTACATTTTGCAGCACGATCATGACCAATACGTATTTAAGTGTAAACCAAAGGGAATTGAGAAAATCGGGGTCTTCCTTCAAGGATTCCACAAAGTTCCCCAAGCCGATAAAGTTGTAATTGGAATTCAATCCGTTCCAGTCTGTAAAACTGTAGTACATACCGCTGATCGTTGGAATAAGCAGGAAGATGGCGTAAAAGATTAGTGCCGGAGCAGTAAACGCCAGCAGCATGACGTATTTTTTGTAGATTTTAAAAGGCATGGAGTCTCTCCCTCCCGATGTCATTCTGTAGGTTACCGCTACTTGTTCACTTTGTTATACGATTTCCATGCCTTACCCAGCGCCTTAATGACGTCATCCTGCGAGAGCTGGCCAGCATAATAAGATTGTAGCGATTTGCCTGCCTCATCCTTGACCGCCTGCGGAATTGATGGATCTTGGTACGACTTGCCTGCTTTCACATATTCGGTAGCATCATTAACCCAAGGATAGCTCTTAAACGTATGCACTTTGGAGATGGGGTTAAATTTCAATGCTTCATAGAACGCGCTGGAATCCTTGTCGTCCAACACATAGTTAACAAAATCGAGCGCAACCTCCTTATTCTTGCTGGTAGAGGATACAGCCAACGAAGTCGAAGTGGACAGATTGATCAGGGTCGCATTAGGATCGTCATTAATCGGCAGAGGTGCTACTCCAAAGTCCATCTTCGGATCAGATTTTAAAATCGTTTCCGCAAACCACGGTCCCTGAATCCACATTGCCGCTTTACCCGAAGCAAATGCCGCCGATCCATCATCCCCGCCAATTTCCAGCGCCTTGTCTGTACCATTGCTGTTCACCAGATCAATAATATCGAACATGCTCTTCATTTCGGAAAAAGAACCTTTGTCCTGATTCATCCGTTCGATAAAATCTTTATTCTGTGTGTTCATCATCGCACCTGCTGTGAGCGGCACAAACAGCTGTGGAATCCAGGATTCCTTGTAAGACAACAGGAACGGTTTCACATTGTTCGCTTTCAGCTTCTCGACGACAGCCTTCATTTCGGTCAACGTTCCTGGCGGCTTCAAATCCAAATCCTTAAATATCTTTTTGTTGTACAAATAGCCCCAGGAGATCGTTTCCAAAGGAACCGCTACGACTTTGCCGTCTTTCGTCGTCACCGAAGGCTTTACACTATCCATCAATTTACTGACGAATGGCTGACCAGACAAATCCTCCAAGTATCCCGCTTTGTAAAACGGTGGAATTTCATTCACCGCATGCAGTGCGAATACATCCGGTGCATCGTTGGAAGCGAGTCTTGTCTTCAGAATTTGTGCGGCATTGTCAGCAGGCGGCATCTCTAGTTGAACGGTGACGTCGATATTTTTATCTTTCTTCTCTTTGGCTACAAACGCATTAATGTATTTATCGTAGTGCTCCTTTAAGCGGGGCTGAGCAATAAACATTTTGAGATTTACAGTTTTTCCGTCTCCACTGGAACTGCTGCTGTCACTGCCTGAAGAATTCGCTCCACATCCGGCCAACAACGTGCCAACCAGCATTGTACTCAATACACCTTTCCACATTTTCATGCAAAATGACCTCCCCTAAGTTGAAAATCTCATTTTGTATACGCTTTCATTATAGGATGGGAGGTCACTTCTGCCATTGGACACCCTTAACTTATTGGATTGGATTTTTTTAAACTTCCTTTCTCATTTCACCGGGGGCCATGCCAAAATGCTTTTTAAATACCCGATAAAAATAAGACACATCTTCATACCCAGCCATCTCTGCAACGGCTTTAATTGAAATCTGTTTATTGGACAGCCATTCCCGCGCCTTTTCCATTCTCCGTTCTACAATGTAGTCCGTTACATTCTGACCATACTCCTGCTTGAATACCTTGCTCATATATTCCTTGCTTACAAAAAAGTTTTTCGCCAACTGCTCCAGTGTAATCGGCCCAGCAAAGTGACTGTCGATATACCGCCGTACCTCCTCCAAATTCAGCTTATTTTTGTATTTCCGTTGCCGAATCAGCTGATCCAATTCCTGAACATAGCATGACGATACGAATTCCAGCGCATGTTCTACAGAGGATAGGGCAGCCTGCGAAAGCGGAAATCGTTCCTTTGCCGTAGAAGTATCCAGCCCGTTATCCGCTGACAGCTCTTTCAGCAGGGAAAGCAACTCCTGTACCAGCCTGCCCAGCATAGGTTGACTTGGTGCTCCATAACTCTCCAGCTCCTGCACAACCTGCCTGCATGTTAAGTTCACCCCGTCACGATTCAGTTCATTAAAATAAAGACGCAGCAGTTGCTTATACCGGGTTAACTTGTGGAAAAACTCATAATCCAGTTCTGTTGCTTCTGGCTGCTGTTCGGCCGCCTTGACCTCCAGATCGTTTTTGCATTTGAGTAGCACCGCATTCAGCTCGACAGGATTGACAGGCTTGAGCAAATAATCAACAGCCTTGTAACGGATCGCATGTTTGGCATACGCGAAATCATCATAACCGCTCACGACAATGATTTTCACATCAGGACATTGGTTATTTAGCGCTTGCAGCAGCTCTACTCCGTCCGCACCCGGCATGTGCATATCCGTAATCACAATGTGGGGAGCTAACTCCCCGACCAGCCTGAATGCCTCGTCTCCATCCTCAGCCTCACCCACTACTACCATTCCAAGCTTTTCCCATGTGCCAAATGTCTTCAAAATATCGCGGTTCCACGGCTCATCGTCAACGATTAATACCCTGATCATATTTTGCCCTCCTCTGCTGAGATGAATGGAATACGAATAGTGACACATGTACCGACTCCCTGCTCACTATCTATAGTCACTCCATAATGCACTCCAAAATTCATTTGTATGCGTGAAGCCACATTGCTTAATCCGATATGACTGCCCTGGGCCCAAATTGGTTCCTCCGATGCGTTTTCCAGCTTTGCCCGAACTTTCTCCAGCTTGTCCGGGGGCATGCCGTTACCGTTATCGCTGACCGTAATGCACACTTCTTCCTTCATAATTTCCACGCGGATTGCCATTCGCCACGCCCCTGCCTTGCGATCAAGACCATGCTGAAACGCATTTTCCAACAATGGTTGAAGCGATAGCTTGGGCAAACGAATATCCATCGCCTGCTCTTCTGTCTCCACTTGAAATACTAATCTTTGCGGAAAACGACGCTGCTGGATACGCATATAATGTCCCACATGATCGAGCTCTGCACGCAGAGAGGCCATATCCTGAGGCTCCCGTACCACGTAACGGAACATCTCACTCAGCGAACGAATGACTTCATAGGTATCCTCCGGCTTTTGTGAAAACACCATACTTCCGATCATTTGCAGCGTATTTTGCAGAAAATGAGGATGAATCTGCGCCTGGAGCGCTTTCAATTCAGCCGTCTTTTTTTGCAAATTGATACTGTATTCCGTCTGGATATGCTCGCGTATTCGGCCTGCCATCCCATGAAGACTTCTTTCCAGTAACCCAATTTCATCCGGTCGTGTACTTGGCTCTCCAGCTGGCCCCTTGATCATATCAAGCTCCTGCACCGAACGCGCCAAATGGACAATCGGGCGTGCAGTCCGCCATGCGATGAAAACGGCAATGCAGATGGAAACCAGGATTGAAATCACGCCTACGACAATACCATACAGCATGGTTGAAAAGGCACTGTGGTTAATGGAGGAAGTCGGTATGATTTTGACTAGTTTCAGTCCAACCACATCCAGATCATTGTAGAACACATAATGTTCGGCAGTTTGAAGCATCCCGGGACCCGGCTTAACATCACGAAGAGCTGTCAGTACTCCTGGAGGAGGAGGCGACTGACGAGCCTGCGCTGGATACATGACCCTGCCATCCCCATCTGTAATCAATACCTGGTGCTGATCCCCACGTCCCAGCAGACCCAGCGTCTGATCAAATTGTGACCATAGCACCTCCAATGAAATAGCCCCCGTCTGCTTCTGGTCTTCAAAACGCCGAATACTGCGTGTCAGTGTAAAGCGATCAGGATCTGCAGGGCTTGATCGAATCGAATAATCCTTGTTCGCTTGCCACATCTCGGCGTACTGCGAGGGAATACCGCTCACTGTCGTAATTTCATTTTGCATACTATTAAAGGTAAATAGGGTTTGCGATTGCTTCAGATACAGCTGAATACCGATGACATGACTCCCGGCTGAATAATATACATTCGCCAGCGTATTCAACATTTTTCGCTGAGCATTAAATTGGCTTGAAAGATTGTCAGGCTCGCGTTCATTCAAATAATCGCTTAGATCAGGGCTGATCTGAATGCTGTAAATCAGATGATTCAGACGATCTAACTGGTCGCTGATATAAATGCCCGTCCATTTCATATTGGACATGTTCGTCTCGACCACTTCGGTTTCCATAGATGCTCTGCTTTTCTCCGCAGCCAGCACCGTGACAGCAATGACAGGCAGCACAGATAGAACAATCATCGTCAAAATCAGCTTGAGCTGAATGCTGCTTCGATACGGGGCCGTCAGCGCCCGGAACCAGCGGACTGCTCGGGTTGGCATAGCGATGCACTCCTCTATTCAGCCATATGCGAAAACGCCCCGCAATTCGCAGGGGCGCTTCAATGTGCCGGATCGTTACGGCGGGATACCTATTCTGTATTATTCGTACGTCGATTTCAACTCATTATTCATCATTTACGCTTCTTCGATAATTATAACACTCCAAGGCTTCAATTGGAGCAATTGTCCATGGGTAACCGACTGCTCTCCGATCAGCTCCTTGCCGTCCCCGTGCGGATACACCACCGAGCCTGCTTGTTCGGAATAGTTAAAATAGTACCGGATCGTTCGTCCCAAATCATTCGTACCGGACTTAACAATGATCGGATAAGAAGCTTCCTGATCCAGTCCCCATACGCCTGCCTTTTTGGCTACAGAGCTGAACAATTCGCGGATGACCGCCGAACTGACGATACAGCCGATGTAGGTCGCCGTTCCCTGACCATAGCGATTTTGCGTAATCGCAGCATATTTGCCCCAATGCGGGTGATCGTAATAGGCTAATACTTCGGCAGTCGTCGGCGTTATCAGCTCCATCCACGTATCTACCTGATTGTCATCTTCTGCCACTTTAAAAGGATTATCCTTGAGTGTCACATTTTTCGGCTCCACAAACAAGCTGTAATGAATACCACACGCTTCGCTAATCACGCCCGGCTGCTGCGATGTTCTCACCTGCACATGTTCGTCGGTAAATCCGCTGCGGGACGTGTATACCACATGACCACCTTGTTCGACATATCGGTTCAGCTTTTCCAGCAGTGCATCTGGCGCAGAATACAGACTCGGAACGATCAAGAGATCATAGTCATCAAACGATTCTGTACCCGGATGGACGATATCTGTCCCAATATTCAGCTTATACAGCTCGTCATACAGACGGCGTACGATGTCATTGTAATTCAGTGGGCTGTTCATATTAAACTTAAACCAGTTAATGGATGTCAACGCTTCGTTGCTAACCAGGATAGCTGTTTTATTTTTCTTTTTCAGATTGACCAGATGCGTGGACAGTCTTGCAAAGTCCTTCCCTATCGTCTGTGCTTCCTCATACACAGGATTCGGTTCAAAATCATGGCTAAGCAGACCCTTCCAGTAGGTTTCGAAGGAATTATGAATGGAATGCCAGTGCCAGTAAGCTACCATATTGGCCCCGGAAGCCAGATGACTGAACGCTTGCAGACGCAATTGTCCCGGATAAGGAACCCAGTGTGTAAACGCCTGCGCCTCCGTTTCCAGCACTAAGTAATTATTATGTTTTGTCGAACGTGCCACATCACCACCGAAAGAGATTTCAATTCCAGTCAAATCATCTTGTGATGGATGGTAAATATCGACACCCGTCACATCAAACGCTTCAGATGCAGCAAAGTGATCCACGTCCGGCTGAACTCCAAAGGAATGACCTCTCCACTCAAAATCAAAATTTTGTGTAACAAATTGGTCTTCCCGCTTATATTCATTGACAATCGCGACCTGCCAGGCCAGGAAGTCCGTCACCAGCTTGCGCTGGAACTGGGAAAAGGCCGCGCCCAAGCTTCCATTAATCGTTCCGACCACCGAAGGGAAGTCCTCCCAGCTATTGATGCGATTGCTCCAGTAATCCAGTCCAAATTTGCGGTTCAGCTCCTCCAGTGATTCAAACCGCTCCCGCAAATACTTCACAAACTGTAATTGCACATTGGGACCACTCGTATGGTAATGCTTCGTCTCGTTGTCTGTCTGAAAGCCAATAACTGCCGGATGCTGGCTTACCCGTCCAATCAGCTTGCGTATGATTCGCTCAGCATGGAACAGATACACCGGGTTCGTAATGTCCATAATCTGACGAGCCCCGTATTTGCCCGGTCCCTGAGGTGTTGTCGCCAAGACATCGGGATGCTCCTTCACCAGCCATGTGGGTACGGCATAGGTCGGCGTGCCCACAATGACCTCAATACCCGCCTTATGCATGGCGTCCAGCACCCGATCCACGGAGGTGAAATCAAACACTCCGTTCTGCGGTTCATGCGTACTCCAAGTAGATTCGGCTATCCGCACTACATTGATTCCTGCATCCTTCATCATTTGGATATCTTGGTCCAAACGGTCATAAGGCATATATTCATCATAATAAGCAACACCGTACAATAGCTTTTTCATCGAGTCGTCCTCCAATAAGTTTAATGCTTCCTGATTACAATATGGTGCCGCTTTCAAAAATACTATATATAAACGATTTTTTATGTAAAAGCATGTATTACAGCACTTGTAAGCGCTCTTTTATTATAGATGAATGTTAGGTACAATGAGATTGTCTAAGCGGTGTAAAATTTGCCCTAATCGAAGGTGATCTGATGATATTAAATCCGGATGTTGATCCAGCTCTATTCCATGATTGTCAATGGCTGCCCATTATCGACTGGAATGTGAAATTTTTTGGCGCTCATATTCATCGGGTCAAAGCGGATTGGTGCATGCCTGAGGAGTCTCATATTGGTTTTGAAATTGCTCTCATTTTAGAAGGTCGTCAGGAAACGATAATGGAGAATAACGTATACTCGGTGGGAAAGGGTGATATTTTAATGATTCCACCAGGATTCAAGCATGTAACTCAGTGTGTATCCCCGGATGGAATGTATTATTTTAGCACCCATTTTAATGTTGATGATCCGCTGTTCCGTCAAGAAATGATTAAGAACAATCAGCTCTTTTTCCCGGCAGGCACTGAAACCAATACCAAGCTGCAAAAGGTGGTCCATAGCTGGATTAGCATGGTGCGGGAGAACGGAGAATATACGACAGCGGATCGCTTTCGCATGCAGATTGCTTTGTTCGAGCTATTCGGGATATTCTCGCAAATGATTTCTACGGGATTGGAGCCGAGAATTGCACCTTCATCCGTTCAATATGCCAAGGCCATTATGGAAGCAATTCAATCGAGGTTCAAGCCTTATCGGGGGGATGAATCTGGTGAGCAGACGTTCCGACTTGAAGATGTGGCGGCTTCCCTTGGGATCAGTCCAGGCTATGCGCAGGAAGTGTTCCGCAAGGTCTACGGCTATTCACCACGTCACTATCTATCGGAGACCAAGCTGCATGAGGCTAAGGTGCTGATCCAGCAACCCAATCTACCGCTAAACAAGGTAGCTTCCCTACTGGGATACTCCAGTCTGGCTCATTTCAGCAGACAGTTCAAGCGCTGGACAGGTACTAGCCCGCTAAAATACCGCCAGACGTTAAAACCGATTACGGATGAGCAAAGGAGCTAGACATAAGGAAGGATAACAATGGCTCCACTGCGTTAATCATATGAAAAAGAGCACGACACCGTATATTGCGGCTGTCGCGCTCTTTTTACTTTATTTTCTAATGAGTTTCATTGCCTTAATAATCTATATTGATGGTGAAGTTCCTATCCTGCGAATCATAGCCTGATATCTCCTATGTGCTGATGTACTACATACATCATCCCCATCAGGAATAAGGCCAATCCCAAGTACCCGATTCCGAATTTCCAGCGTGATGCAGCGGGTACTTCGTAATATTTATCATTTTCAAACGGAATGTAGTCAATCCCACACAGCAATCTGAGCTGATACGCATCCGGGGTCGGTATATGTTCTACACCGTTCAGCCATACATGCTGGACAAGACACTGCTGGGGCAGCAGAAGCGTATGCTCCACATCCAGACTTTCCATATATACCGTTACATATTGCTGCCCCTCCAGATCCGAGTAGGTATTAAAGGATAGTCTGCGCGTATGCTCCGGCCCAGGCAGCGGATATCCTTGCTCATACAAATGCTGTACGTCAACCAGTGGCTTCTGTAATAACGACTGAACCTTGACGTCTTTTTTATTGCGTTTGACATATTTTTTGTATAAATCATAGGCAAATAATGCCCAAATAAAGAAAAATAAAATGGATTTCAAATACACAATCACTACAATCCCACCCAGTAGGCCCACTAGCCATAACCAACGTGTCACTGCTGTAGAAATCCGTCCTCCATCGAGCGGATGAATCGGCAGTAAATTGATCAGGTTCAGGAAAAAACCGATATATGCTAGTGCATACAAAAGTGGACTGTCTGTTGCATACGCTCCTGCGTATACTGCCATAGCCCCAACCGTCCCCAATAACGGGCCGCCCATGGCTACGTAAGCCTCTGTCTGGGCATCCAAAGGATGTCGTTTCATGGTGATTAACGCACCGAGAAAAGGAATAAATAACGGTGTCGACACCGGAAGCCCCTTGCGTTTGGCAGCCAATACATGCCCCAGCTCATGCACAAATAACAGCAACACGAACCCAACCGCAAATCCCCACGGGTATATGATCGCATACGTGCCAATCGTAAATGCCATAGAGATCAGCGCACCGCCAAATTTACTGAATTTTAAAAGGGCAAGTAACGATTTGCCTTTCAACAGGAGCAATGCTGCTGCACTACCAAGATACCATTTGGATGAGCCGGATTTGGAATCGGTTTTATTGTCTTCTTTTTGCAAAAGTATCCGTCTCCTTTCTCTAATACTTCCATTGTATCTTGCAATGTGCAGGTTGTAAAAACTTCTCTAACTCACAGATAAGCGAACTGGGGAAGCTATGTACATTATTCCGTATATTGTAGACATCCTCGAATGTCGGATGGTATATTGGTGCTGGGTTAGATACCCTATTTTGTAAAAGGAGGTTTGCTCATTCATGTGTACTCACTACATGCGTCTCAGATAAAAGGATAGACTTCTGCATGAAGCTCAACTCGTTTTTCACATGAAGGGTTGAAGCTTGTTTAAGTTGCCTTTTTTTAAGACTAAATCTGAACAATGAGGTGTGTTTCATATGACTGAAAAGCGTCCCTTGACTAACTCAAAAGATGTTAGCGATATATTGGCCCTTGCCCAAAGCAACGGGCTTCACATACGACATGAAGGATTGGAGCTCAACGAGTCCGGGCTGGATTTCCGGGCCCTATTCGCCAAAGACGTTCAGGGTACCCCTTGGGTTTTACGTACACCGCGACGAATAGATGTGGTCCAATCAGCGGCTTACGAGCACAAAGTGCTTCGGTTGATTCGTGATACGCTACCTGTAGCGGTACCGGATTGGCAGGTATATAGTCCAGAGTTCATCGCCTATCCTCAGCTGGAGGGCACTCCTGCCGCTACTATTGATATGGAAACAAAAAGCTATGTATGGTTCATCAACCCAGATGCTCTGACGGATAGATTCGTTGCTTCGCTCGCTAAAGCCTTAGCCGCGTTGCACCAGACGGATCACCGACGGGCAGCCGATTTCGGTGTCCGCGTAAAGCAACACGACGAAGTTCGGCACTTAATGGGTCAGCGAATGGAAGAAACACAGCGCGTCTTTGGTGTATCCGGGGAGCTGTGGCAACGATGGCAGGCCTGGCTGGCAGATGATAGCTACTGGCCGGAATATTCCGCACTTGTCCACGGCGATCTGCACCCAGGCCATATTCTAGTCTCATCGAATACAGAGGTTACTGGAATGCTGGACTGGACCGAGGCCGAAGTAGCTGATCCAGCGATTGATTTTACGAGTTACTATACTTTGTTCGGAGAAGTAGAGCTTGCTCGTCTATTGAAGTTTTACAAGGCAGCAGGCGGACGTGTATGGCCGCGTATGAGCGAACACATCATTGAACTGACCGCGGCTTACCCTGTGCTTATCGCCGAATTCGCCCTCAAATCCGGACTAGATGAATATATGGAGATGGCACGTAACGCGCTGGGTGTTCATAAGCAAGAAGAAGGACTGCCCGACATATAATATAGCTGTAGCCACCTGGCAGACTTTGGTTCAATGACGGACCAAGGCCTGCTTTTTTTCTGTCCTCTCTCCTTGTTCGTAAAATTACATTCCGTACTCAAGTGTCTTTCCCCCTGTCTGTTCTGTTATCATGTAGAAAACGGAATAACTCAGGAAAGGATTACGAACTATGAGTTTTGAACTTACCCGGCGAGCGATCAGACAACTATGCAGTCAATCTGCTTACGACGACGGGGATGCCTATTACCGGGCCAAAAAGGTGGCCTTTACACAAATAGATCATAATGAAGGTGTGTATGAAGCTACAGTCAAAGGAAGCGGCTTTTATGCTGTTGCTGCGATGATCCGGCCCAACGGCAGTATCCGCGCGGAATGCACCTGTAGCTCATTTCAGACCACCGGACGTTATTGCAAACATATTGCCGCTGTTCTCCTAAATGCTTATGATATGCGACGTGGGAAAAGTGTGTCCGTACGTTCCTATGTCTCCAGACTTCATCCCGGCACCGCTCCCGATCCAGCAGGAAGTATAGGTTCAGACGAGATGTACACATCTACAGATGACCCAAATGAACACACAACCAGAAAGTCACGATCCTCAGGCATCACACAAGGGGATCTCCAGTTAACCGACAGTATGTTAAAACTATTCGGTCGCAAAAGACCGCTTCGCAGCACACCTGCGCTGCTGGATACTCGCGCGATCTTGGATTTTCAATTTGTCATTCGGCCTTTTGCCTACGGTTACCAAAAATATATGTTTGGGATAGAAATGAAGGCTGGCCCCAAACGATTATACATCGTTCAGAAAATCCGCCCGTTTCTGGATTGTATCGACCGTGGGGATAGCTACATGTTCACGAAAAGCTTCTCTTACGAGCCGGAGCTGTACCGCTTCCGAGCTGAACATGACGCTATCCTCCAGCAATTATCTCAGGTGTGCCACCAGGAGCGCATGATTCGGGAAACCTCTGGTACGTATTCAGCCTCCGGCAGTCATATGAGTGGTGAGCGAATGCTTCTCATCCCGCCCGCGGCCTGGGATAGGCTGCTCCCCTTGCTGACAGCAGCACAGGGCGTCTACTTTGAAATTCACGGAAACATGAGCGAAGGTATCCCCCAGTCCGACCTGATGCTTCCGCTGCAATTTGAATTTGATGAGACCGAAGCCACAAGTGAAGGCTACCAGCTAAGCATTCAAGGATTAGATGACTTGACCATCATGGAGGACTACGGTGTCGTCATTGCCGATGGCAAGCTTGTCAAGCAGAAGGCTGATTCCTTACGGCGTTTGTCCGAGCTCAAACGGATGGTCGAAGTACATCACAGACGAGCAGTCCAGATTGCACCAGAACAGATGGAATCATTTATGGATAAGGTCGTGCCCGGGTTAATGAAGCTGGGACGTGTCCATATGACACGTGCTGTCTCAGATCGGGTCGCCCAGCATCCGTTGAAGGCCAAGCTGTATCTGGACCGGGTAAGAGACAAGCTGCTGGCAGGACTGGAATTCCAATATGGAGACATCATCATCAATCCGTTGGAAACAGATGCACGAACGCCAGGTAACGATCGTATTCTGATACGTGATGGGGAACAGGAGCAGCGGATTTTGGAACTGATGGAGCATAGCTCCTTCGCCAGAACAGACAGCGGATATTTTATGGAAGATGAAGATGCAGAGTATGACTTTTTGTACCATACTGTACCGCAACTGGAAAAGCTACTGGACGTCTATGCCACAGGTGCAGTCAAAGCGAAAATCAATAATACGCTACCTGTCCCAAGAATACGAGCGGAATGGGACGAACGTACAGATTGGCTTGAATTTAAATTTGATATTGAGGGTATACCAGAATCGGAAATTCGCAAACTGCTCCAATCGCTGGAAGAAAAACAGAGATATCACCGTCTCCCGAATGGCGCCTTGCTACCGCTGGAAACAGAGGAGTACAAGGAGTTAATTCGGTTCATGAACGAAACAGGTATCCGCAAAAGCGATCTGGATGCAGCGCAAATTCGGATCCCAGTCACACAGGGGCTGTACTTGATTGATCCTCACGATCATGTGAAAAATCTGACCTTGGGTAAAACCTTTCGCCAGTTGCTAGAAAATATACGCAATCCTGATCATCTTGACTTTCCCGTACCCGTCACGCTCGCCCCAATCTTAAGAGATTATCAGGTCTACGGTTTTCAATGGCTTAAGACCTTGGCACATTACCGTTTTGGAGGTATTTTGGCAGATGATATGGGGCTGGGCAAAACGCTGCAAAGCATTGCCTTCCTCGTCTCTGTATTGCCGGAGATTCGCAGTCAACAGCTTCCAGCCATGATTGTATCCCCTGCATCACTGGTATACAATTGGCGGAATGAACTGGAGAAATTCGCCCCGCATATTCGCGTCACTATTGCCGATGGCAGCCCGGAGGAACGAGGCCGGATTATACGGGATGCCACCAGTTATGACGTCATTATTACATCCTATCCGCTGCTGCGGCGCGATGCAGAGGTGTACAGCAAGCCATCGTTTCATACGCTTATTCTGGACGAGGCGCAAGCGTTCAAGAATCATGCCACCCAGACGGCACAGGCAGTTAAGGATGTACAAGCCCGTTACCGCTTTGCCCTGACAGGAACCCCTATCGAGAATACGTTGGAAGAACTATGGTCCATCTTCGACGTTGTATTTCCTGAGCTATTTCCCGGCGGAAAAAGAGCGTTTCACAACCTGCCTCGCAATGTGATTGCCAAGCGGGTTCGTCCGTTCCTGCTGCGCCGTCTGAAGAGCGATGTTCTTAAGGAACTGCCGGAAAAAATCGAATCCGTGCAGGTATCACGGCTTCTGCCGGATCAGAAAAAGCTGTACACGGCTTATCTGGCCAAGCTACAGCATGAAACGTTGAAGCATCTCAACGAAGAAGGATTTCAGAAAAACCGGATCAAAATTCTAGCAGGTCTGACCCGGCTTCGTCAGCTCTGCTGTCATCCGGGCTTATTCATCGAAGGATATACGGGAAGCTCGGCTAAATTTGAACAACTGTTGGAGATTATTACGGAATGTCTCGGCTCCGGGAAGCGGATGCTCATTTTTTCACAGTTCACTACGATGCTTCAAATGGTCGGACGCGAGCTTTCCCGTGAAGGGGTTCCCTACTTTTACCTGGATGGACAGACTCCTGCCCCCGAACGAGTCGAGCTGTGCAGTCGCTTCAACGAAGGAGAACGCGAGCTGTTCCTGATTTCCCTCAAGGCAGGAGGTACGGGTCTGAACCTCACCGGCGCAGATACCGTTATTCTATATGACCTGTGGTGGAATCCCGCTGTAGAGGAGCAGGCTACCAACCGTGCACACCGAATGGGCCAGAAAAAAGTTGTGCAGGTTATTCGGCTCGTCGCCCAAGGTACGGTAGAGGACAAAATGTATGAGCTACAGCAAAAAAAGAAAAACCTGATCGACCAGGTCATTCAGCCGGGGCAAGAAAGCCTTTCAGCACTGACCGAGCTGGAAATTCGTGAGCTACTCATGATCTAACCAGCTCTTCCACGCTTATTTTTACGATACTGACACTTCAGAACCCAAAAGGTCCAATGAGGGTGGAAATCTTCCCGCATTGGACCTTTTAATGTTCCATATGTGATTGTCCTGCTCAAACCGATTCATCCTGTTTGAGCACTCTAGGCTCAATGGGAACCAGATTAGATTCAATCTGGGCGCGCTGAGGCTCATACCATTCAGGCAGCATCAGCTTGTGCCCCAACTCATTCAATTCCTCATCCACCGTAAATCCGGGCGGATCGGTTGCGATCTCGAATAATATACCGCCTTGCTCGCGGAAGTATACGGCATTGAAGTATTGGCGATCTACAATGCCACTCGTCCCAAAACCATGCTGACGAACCCATTCGTTCCACGCCTGATGTTCGGTGTCGTCCTGCGCGCGCCACGCAATATGGTGAACCGTACCGGCGCCGCCGTTCCCCCACGGTACATCCTTGACTGGAATGTCGATCAGGTTGCCCAAATCCCCAGTCGTCTGATAACGGATATAGCCCGCATCTGCGTCTTCACCGATGGGAGTCATGCCCAGAACATTCTCCAGCACGCCTTGGGTGTGCTTGGAATCCGCACTGTAGAGCACTGCTCCTCCAAAGCCTTTGATCGCTTTATCTGTAGGCACGCCTCCGGCTGTCCACGTGTTCACCGGGCCTTCCTCGCGCTCCACCAGTTCCAGATGCAAGCCCTCATTGTCTCGGAACTGGATGAATGACTCGCCAAAGCGAGTAGCCTTCGTGAAGGATACCTTCAAGCTGTGCAGACGGTTTTCCCAGTAATCCAGCGAGCCCAGCGGCACGACATACGTCGTAATCCCGACTTGCCCGCCTCCAATTTTACCCTTGCGTGTACCCGGAGCCGGAAAAAAGGTAATGATCGTTCCCGGGTTGCCTTCTTCATTCCCAAAATACAAGTGATATACTTCTGGAGCGTCAAAGTTAATTGTCTTTTTGATCAATCTCAAACCAAGCACACCTGCATAAAAGTCAACATTGCCCTGCGGATCGCCTGCAAAGGACGTAATATGGTGAATTCCAGCGGTTTTCAAAGACATCTCAGTCACTCCTTAATGAACATGATGATTTACAAATTTCAAAATCCATTGTAGCTAACAAACTGTCCAACTGGCTTGCGATATCCTCTTGCCCGCTGACCTGATTCGTCCTCTTTTCCCAAGGTGATCATCATCACGGGTACAAATTGCTCTGGGATATTCAGTACTTCCTGCACCTTCGCCGGGTCAAAACCGATCATCGGACAAGTATCCCAGCCTTTGTCCTTGGCAATCAACATAAATTGCATAGCCGACAGGCTGGCATTACGAATTGCTTCTTCTCTCTGGAAGACAGGTCCCCGCTCGCGATAAAACTGAGTTACCGATTCTACTGTGCTATCATATTCCTGCTTGCTCAGAACACCCAAATTCAGGAACCCTTCGTTGAGGTCAGCTACCTTGGTATAAGCCTCTGTATCACCCAGCACTATAATGGTGGCCGAAGCAGTTAATATTTTATACTGCTTACTTGCCTCATCATGCAGCCTTTGTTTGATTTCTGCATCCCGCACTACGATATAACGCGCATGCTGTAAATTAAAAGCCGATGGAGCGAACTTCACCAGCTGAAATATCTCTTCCAGTTCTTTTGCATCTATAGTAACATCAGGAATAAATTTAGAAGCCGATCTTCTCTCTTGAATAACATTCACCAGTTCGCTCATATTCAGGTCCACTCCTTGATATTATTTTCAAATAAATTATCTTTAAATTAAGAATATATCTTTAGTTGTTTTCTGTCAAGTAAAACTGTAAAAGTGTTATGTAAGTGCTTTACCAGCCCTTTACATATCCGTTGTCCGTATCCTCATCGTAATCGCTTCGCGTTGCGCTTTGGTTAAGCCCTTGAAGGCCAGCTCATACGAATGGTCGATCATGCTGTACAAATCCTCCAACGGGAAGCTGTTATCAACCTCTATCGTATTCCAATGCCTTTTGTTCAAATGATAGCCTGGTTTAATGGCCTTGTTCTGCTCACGCAGGTTTTCTGCAATGACCGGGTCACATTTCAAGGATACGTGGCTAATGCCATCTTTTTCAGTCAGGAGAGCAAACATCTTGCCCCCTACCTTTAGTACCAGGGGATCAGCACCAAATGGATAATCCTTAACAGCCTCTTTTTGACTCAGACCATACGCTACAATTTGCTCAAACATCAGCCTTCTCTCCTCTGCTCCAAGTTATCGGTCTATAAACCTATTGCGCCCTATTATATCACCTCTATACGCTCCATATACACTAGGTTCGTGCTTTATGGATACCATCACACACACGCTGTTCGGATTGGATTTATATGGGACAGGAACCCTATATTCTGGTATACTTCCCTGAGAGGCTGTATCGATATATTCGAACGGTACTCTGGTAAGGTGTAATTTAATAAGTATAAGCGTGAGCCTATGGAGGTGAACTCGTTGGATTTTGCTCTGATCCGAAAGGACCGAGACAAAAGAACGGTCGCAAATTGACTCTTTTTTTGCCTTTCGGACCTTTTCAGCAATGTGCTGGAAGGTTTTTTTGTTTTTCAAAAACTAAGTTAGGAAAGGCAGGGACCCTATGATGCGGTTTCTAGTTGTGGGTGCAGGAGCTATTGGAGGCTATTTCGGGGGACGCCTGGTTCAAAAGGGAGAAGATGTAACCTTTCTCGTCCGCCCTTCCAAGAAGCTTCATTTGGCAGAAAACGGTCTTACGATTCAAAGTGTGCACGGAGATTTTCAGACACCGATTCAGGCTATTACCTATGGTGAAGCTGCTGAGCCATTTGACTGTATTATTCTCGCGGTCAAAGCGTACCACCTGCCTCCATTGCGGCCCGATCTAGCGCCTTATATTGGCAAAAATACAATGATTCTTCCGTTACTTAACGGTTATGAACATTTTAAATCTTTGCGTGAATATTTCGGAGCTGAAAAAGTGCTGGGTGGGCTTTGTTCTATTGAAACGACGTTAAATCACAAAGGCTCTATCGTTCAGACAAGCCCGTTCCACCGCATTGTTTTTGGTGAATGGGATGGAGAAAACTCAGAGCGGGCGCAACTACTATGTAGCCATCTTGATCATGCAGGCTTCACAGTCACACACAGTCATGACATTCAGCGTGAAATTTGGCAGAAGTATATATTTATTGCCAGCATGAGCGGAATCACAACCCTGATGGGTACCTCCGTCGGACCTATACTCGCCACGCCCGAATCGCGTGCAATCTATAAAAGGCTACTGCATGAAATCGTCACAATCGCACGCAATGCAGATATGCCTATTCATTCAGAAATGGAAGCACATACGCTAAAAACGATGGATTCCTTAAAGCCTGAGATGATGTCTTCCATGCAACGTGATATGCAGAAAAATCTACCGGTTGAAGCAAGCCATCTGCATGGTGCACTTCTGGCATTGGCTTCTAGCAGTAATATTTCATATCCGATACTTGAAACGGTGTATGCCCGCTTAAAGGTCTATGAAAGCTTATTGAATTGAATACGAAGTAGGTGGCCATCCGAAAAAGCAGATCCTTCTATAATGAAGGATCTGCTTTGAATTTCTCTATACCTTTCCTCGGCAAGCTTGCCCAAGCCCTTGAAGTAATGCTTCCAGCTCCTGTCTAGTTTCAGCATTTGTAATGATGCCTTCTTGATTCAGCTTCAATGTGATATGCGGAATAATGACCTTTCCATTTTCCACAATCTCTGCATTGATCATTTGCAATGTGAGCAGTAGCGAAGCATGAGCCAGATTGCCGCCCATAGGGGACGGTGAAGCGCTAATGACCGCTGTAGGCTTGTTTACAAATTCACCTGAAGATACGAGCCAGTCCAAGGCATTTTTCAAAGCACCCGGCACACCATTCCCATATTCCGGCGTACAGATCAGCACTCCATCGGCTTGTTTCAATTGCTCCCGTAGCTCTCTTACGGAAGCCGGCCCCTCCTCTACATCCAAGTCAGGATTAAAATGGGGCAGATCCCCCAATCCATCATAAACTATGAATGATATATTTTCAGAAGCCAATCCAATAGTAGCCTTCATAAGCGCGGTGTTGGAAGACTTTTGACGAAGGCTCCCCGATATAGCCAATACCTTAATCTTTTGTTCCACCCATATCATCTCGTTTCCTTTAACAATATCTTATCTTGGATACTCAGTGTACTACAGTCAACGCCAGGAAAATCAAAAAAATGCCTGCGGCTTCGCAGGCATTCATGATGAAGAATCCATGGTCACTACTATGTTCGTATCTGTCGTAAATATATTAGGTATCCTTCTCTTGCTTGCGTTGTACTCCAATCAAGTCAAGGAAGAAGACAAACAACGGAATACCTACAATCAAGCCCCACACCCCAATTAGATGCTCAGAGAAGATCAATACAACAAAGGTGAAGAAGATCGGTAAATTGGTTTTGGATGACATCAGCTTCGGGTTCAGGAAATAGGCTTCAATCGCATGAATAACTACGATCAGAATAACCAAGTAAATCACATAATTGATTCCTCCGACGCTAAAAGCAATCAGACCGAGCGGGATCAGGGAAATAAATACACCCGCCACTGGCACCAACCCCAACAAGAATATAATGAGCGCGAGGCCGAGCAGATTGGGAAAACCCATAATCCAAAGAGCTGTCGTCGTCAATATACAGTTAATGAGTGAAATCAATAGTTGAGCTTCCAGCACCTTCCCGAATGTACCCAGAAACATGCGTCCAAAATGGCCCACTTCCTTGAAGAACCAACCCAGCTTACTATCCACAAACGTAGCTGTAAAGCGTGTAATATAGGATTTTTCCATCAGAAAGAACAAACTCAAAATAATCGATACCAGCAGTTGTGTTCCCAGTTGGCTGATTTTCATTACCGCATTCCAGCCAGGCTCAAATAACCGCTGAACATTGAGCGTGTCCATAAATTCAATAATCGTTTCGTTCCATTGGTTACGATCAGGATACATGTAGGCTTGCTGAATCATGAGATACACCTGCTTGACCTGTACGCTGATTAGCGGCACCATTCGGTAAACTCCCCACACGATAATCAGGATCAGCAACCCGTATACCAGTAGCAGCACGATCATAGGCGGCACATTGGCGAACCGCTTGATCAGCTTATTCACACCGTTATATATACTGCCAATCAAGATCGTAAGCAACAGTGTTAACAAAATAATATTCATCATGCTTCTTAACATAAAGAGCAGTAAAACGATTATCGCAAGGACAGCTGCCCGCCTGACGCCTGCATGATTCATCCAGTTTCTTACCATTCGTCTTTATTCCCTCTCTCCTACTTGACTGTCACCCTTGCAATCTTCCTCGGCATTAACTTTCTCTCTTTAATAATTTACTGTTAGCAATCAATAGAGAACCTACCATGACTAGGATAGCAATGGACCACCAGAATGTATTTTGAGCATCATCATGGTCCACAATAATGAGCCTGATGACGGCCGTAATCCCAATATAGATGAAATAACGTAATGGAAAATGAAAATTGGTTTTAAAGTACTTAACTATTAATGCAATGAATTCAAAATACAAGAAGAATACAAGCAGTTCTTCCGTGAATTCATAGTAATTTTTGTCGGCTTCTGTATACAAGAACACATATGAAAATATGGACCATGTTTCTTTTAGAAGTAAGAAGCTTAAAATCAGCCCGACCAGAAACAGCGAGATGTTCAAGATTATTTGCAGAAAACCAGGTAACTTTTCAATATACTTCATTAGTGCATTCAATACAGATCCCCTCACTGGTTGTACAGGTTCTTTTATATTATATTATCGGTGCAATACATGAAAAATGCTACATTACTTTTGCGGTCACCTTAATGAAAATTTATATTCGCCCCCGCAATGTAACCAATAGAGATAAAGATCAGTGTCCATACCAGAGAACCGGCGCTGGCCACCAGCATATATTTTCGGACAGGCATCGCGCTAATCCCCGACAAATAGCTTGTTGCATGTCTGACTCCTGGAATAAAATAACCGAACAAAATGGTCCACAACCCAAAGCGTGCAAACCATCCTTTTACCCGTGCAAACCGCTTCGGTGTCAGTCCCACCCACTTGCCGTGCTTATCAACCAATGGCTGACCCAGCTTTTTGCCTAGCGTGTAACTGATCATCATCCCTGTCATCGCCCCAATGAAACTGACTAATATAGATAGGGAATAATTCAGTACCATGATAGAAGATAGATAGCCGACAAACACCATAATAATTTCATCAGGAACGGGTAGCCCTATAATTCCAAGGGCAAGAAGTGCAAAAATAGCGATATATCCGTATTGTGTAATCATGCTGATGGCCCATTCCATAGGGACGCCACCTCCTGACCGATTATTTTTTGAAGGACGGGAAGGGAATACGGCTAACCATTAGGAATGACAGCACTACCATGAGTGCCAGCAACACCCCCGGCTTCAAATGCTCACTCCATAAAAACATAAAGGACAAAATCACACCTGCGGCCGTAATGGGCATGCCAACAAAGCCTTTGCTAAAAGCCATCAGGTTGAATCTTGCCAACCTCACCGCACCGCATATCACAAACAACACAGCTACAAGCGGTCCTATCCAATGAGTATCTCCCAGCTTGTATAACAAGATCAAGAAAGCAGGGGCAACCCCAAATGAGACCACATCCGCCAGCGAATCAAGCTGTTTGCCAAAATCACTGGAGCAATGCAGCAGCCTTGCCAGCAAACCGTCTAATACATCCCATAAAGCAGCCACCACCACAAGAATAAAAGCGGTCATGTATTGCTCATGAATCGTGAAATACAGGGATAAGACCCCTGCCCCCAGGTTTGCAATCGTGCATAGTGAGGGCAACCAATTCCATTTCATACTCTTAACTCCTTTGCCGTAGCTTAGCCTCCGAATATAACGACAAAACGGACGCCGTCCTTGGTATTCTCCGCCTTATAGCGGAATTCGTGTAAATCGAGAATTCGTTTAACGATCGATAGCCCGAGTCCTGTCCCACCTGTCTGACGGCTACGGGAGAGCTCGGCCCGGTAAAAACGATTCCATATCAGCTCCAACTGATCGTCTGGGATGGTCTCACCCTTATTTTCAATGGAAAACGTATTGACTTCCCCAGAGCCTTCGATACGAATCGTGATGGAGCTTCCTTCCTCGGCATGCCGTATGGCGTTGACAACAAAGTTGATAATCACCTGTTCCATCCATCCTATATCGGCATGAATCGGCAGCTCATTGGCAGGAATAATAACCACTTCCAGCTTCTTCTCCTTCAACAGATGGAATAGCTTATCCACAACCTCCTCCACCAGCTCACTCAGGATAAAGGTCGCCTTGCGAAGCTTGAGGGTTCCAGACTCCAATTTGGCAAGGTCTAGCATATCCTTGACCAATCGCTCCATTTTGTCCGCTTCCTCTACAATGACCTTCATATAATGATCCTGCTTCCCCGCGCTAACCCCATCTTGTAGTCCTTCTGCGAATCCCTTGATGATACTTAACGGGGTTTTCAGCTCATGAGAAGCATTGGCAAAAAAGTCTTGTTGCACAGCCTCCATCCTCTGCTTCTGTTCCATGTCCTCGACCAATTGCTGATTGGCCTCCTGAAGCTCGCGCAAAGCTGTGTCCAGGTTCTGGGACAGGGTATACATGCTGTAGGACAGGCTGCCCAGCTCATCATTCTGCCGGATTGGCGTATGGGCTGTAAAATCGAGCTTGGCCATCCGCTTGGCGGTATTATTCAAAGTAATGAGCGGACGGGTTACCATTCGGGAATAGAACAGGGACAAAATCAGAATGAGTGCAAAACCGCCGATCCCCAGGTACAGATAAAACCATCGTAGAGCCTCATTCGTCTCACTGATTTCCTGCAACGATGTCACAGTGAACAAGAGATCGATCTCGCCTGTGCTCTGACGAACAGGATGGACGATAACTGCATTTCGTACCCCTGTCCAAGGTTCTGTCCAATCTTCTTCCAACACTTCAAAATTTTTGAGCCTCTCCAGATGATCCTGGGATAAAGGAAACCATTCCTCCAGCGCACTAAACAGCAGGCCTTGACGCTGGCTCCAGGTTTTCAGATCCGGCAGTACAATCTCTGTCACCGTACCGGACAGCCTTACACTGTCATTTGTGCTTGTCTCTTCCGAGTTTAAACCTATATTATTGAAACCGAGCTTCTGTATGCCTGTTGGATAAATTAAATTGGCAGAAGAGATGCCGTCAGATCCCAACATCTCACCTTCCACAGTGACCTGATCACCAGGCTGAATCCGGGCAGCTCTCAGCTCATCTCCGTGCTCACTCATAAATAGAGACAGCGATATTTTAACGACTTTACCATCTGCTTTTCTGAGACTGATATGAAACGCATCATCCAGCTTTACTTTGCCGTCCAACGTTACAATCGCCAACTGGTTTTTATTCTGAAGCATGAAGCGGGCCGCCTCACGCGAAACCCTGCCCGATCCCCAAGCCTCCTGGACATAACTTTGACCGAAGCTTTGCAAACGGCTTTCTACACGCCCAATCTTCTGTTTCTGATAAAAATTTTCAAAAAACAGCAGCTGACTTAAAATCACCATACCGTAAAAACACAGGAAAAACACAACTGTCATAATGAACAACTTAAAGGTAACTCCCCGTTTGTTCATTCTTCCTCCTCGAACCTGTAGCCTGTGCCAAAAACCGTGCGAATATGGCGTGATTCACGGCCCAGCTTACTTCTCAGCTTTTTGATATGCGTATCGACAACTCGTGTATCCCCTTCAAAATTGATACCCCACACCCGGTTCAGTATCGCATCCCGTGAAACTACGATGCCTTTATTATGTATAAGCAGCCGCAGCAACTCATACTCCTTGGGCGTCAATTCAACTTCCGCCTGATCCACCTCAAGCCGATGAGCCATCGTGTTGAGCATAGCACTGCCAAAACGCAAAATATGCGACTCCGGCTGCACATGCCCCTCCACCCGTTTCATCAGTGCGTTCGCGCGGGCAATCAGCACCTTGGGACTGAAAGGCTTGGTCACGTAGTCATCTGCCCCCAGCTCAAAGCCCAATATTTTATCATCATCACCGGATTTGGCCGTCAGCAAAATAATCGGTACCCCTGAACGGCTGCGTACCTGACGGCATACTTCCCAGCCATCCAGCTCAGGCATCATAATATCGAGTATAATTAGTTCCGGTTGCACCGAATCGAACCAGAGGAGTGCATCTTTTCCATTGCCTGCTTCATAGACTTCCCAATTATTTTGTTTAAAATAATCCGCAATCACTTCACGAATACGTATTTCATCCTCCACGAGAAGAACTCTTTTATTCAAATCGACTTCCCTCTTTCGGTCATTCTAGGACAACAGCATATCAAAGAGATGTGTACTTTATGTGTTCTCACTACTTTTTATCTACAGAAACTTCCCATCCGCAAATTTCACCTTGGATTAGGGCAAATTTGTCTTCGCTCAGACCATCTCTTCCCCTAAAATCCTACCCTATAATAGGTAGAGATACAAAAAGCCTGAACAGGGGGATAACATATGAGCAATCAAACCATTCAGTGGTTTTCCACTTCCAAAGCTAATGCTTGGAAATCCCAAGCTCATCATTTGACCGAAACCCAAGAGAGTGCCGACCTAACCCTTACGGGAGAAGCATATCAGCTCGTCGAGGGCTTTGGCGGCTGTTTTAATGAATTGAGTTATGTAGCTCTGAATCATTTGGACAGCGAAGAACGAGAGCAGGTGCTTCATGCTCTCTTTCACCCGGAGGGCGAGCACAAATTCACAATCTGCCGACTTCCTATTGGAGCGAGTGATTACGCGCTGGAATGGTACAGCCACAATGAAACGGATGGCGACATGGAGATGAAGCACTTTTCCATTGAGCGCGATCAGCAATATCTCATACCTTTTATTCGGGAAGCGTTACAACTCAATCCAGACTTGAAGCTGTTCGCCTCACCCTGGAGTCCACCGACATGGATGAAATCACCCAAAGCTTACAATTACGGCACACTGCGCTGGGAAAAGGATATTTTGAAAGCGTATGCATTGTACTTTGTCAAATTTGTTCAGGCATACCGCAAGGCAGGCATTACGATTCACCAGGTTCATGTTCAAAATGAAGTCATTGCCGATCAGAAGTTCCCTTCCTGTGTATGGACCGGAGAACAGCTGCGTGAATTTATTCGCAACTATTTGGGGCCCGCTTTTGAGGAACATGGGCTGGATACAGAGATTTGGCTGGGTACCATTAACGCCCCTGATCCGTGGGAGGAATTAATGAAAAAGACGTCGACCGGATTTGATGAGTATGCCCACACCGTGTTGAGTGACCCCGAGGCCTATAAATATATTAAAGGGGTAGGCTATCAATGGGCAGGCAAAAATGCCATTCAGCGCACTGTAGCCAGCTATCCTGAGCTTCGTTACATGCAAACCGAAAATGAATGCGGAAACGGAGAAAACTCATGGGACTACGCCAAATACGTATATAACCTGTATCAGCACTATTTCACCAATGGTGTGAATGCTTATATTTACTGGAATATGGTTTTGGAGCCGAAAGGCAAGAGCACATGGGGCTGGGAGCAAAATTCGATGATCACCGTGGATCCAGCGAATCGAAAACCTATTCTGAACCCGGAATATTACGTTATGAAGCACTTTTCTCATTTTGTATTACCAGGGGCCAGACGCATTGGAATTCGGGGTTCATGGGCTGGAAATGCGGTTGCTTTTCAAAATACAGACGGACAAAAGGTTCTGGTCATCGCCAACCCGTTTAAGGAATCTCGCGTGCTGAATCTGTCTGTCGGAGAAACAACACACCGTTTGGAGCTGGAGCCGGAGTCCTTTAACACCATCGTTATTCCTGCTTAACCGTTGTAGATTTCTGGAAGCTTCCAGTCTGGCGCACATCATCAGATTGTGATTTCAGTCGATTCGTATCCCATCGTATGCATAGTTTCCAAAATGGATGTATCTCCTTTTGCGTACTGTAGTTATACATAGTATACTTGGAATAACTACGGACAGGAGGTCGATGAACATCACAACTGTAAAAGACCGGATTGATTTGAAACTGATTAATTGTGATAAAGAATTGACTCTCGCGGTCATCGGTGGCAAATGGAAGCTGATTATTTTGTGGCATCTTGGTATGGAAGGCACCAAGCGGTTCGGTGAATTGAAGAAGCTGATCCCCCACATCACGCAAAAAATGCTGACCAATCAATTACGCGAGCTGGAAGAAGATAAACTCATTCTGCGTACAGTCTATCCTGTCGTCCCTCCACATGTGGAATATTCACTGACCGAGCATGGTGAAAGCTTGATTCCGGTACTGCGAGCGATGTACGATTGGGGATCTAACTATCGCGAGAACGTGATCTGGAAAGAAGAAAAAGAAGAAGTGATTCAGGATGTAACACCCGTGTGATTCAGCTAAACAAGCATTTTGTAAAATGCAGATATATATTTTTCATAAAGACGACCCTGGGATGACCTGGGGTTGTTTTTTTGTAATATAAAGACCATCGTCAATTTCCTGATCCAGAACAGTATCAACATCATTGCTGCGGCTTGCTTACTATGTCGTGTAACGGCGCTCAGGGCCTGGCGGAATATAAGCTGCGACCATCCTCCACCACTCCATTAAGCAATCCACTCTCCAGTTCACGTAAAAAAGCCTGAGACTGCTTACCACAGGCTCAGGCTGTACAACTTCCATTAACAAACTTCGATTACACTTGCAGCTTCCCTGCGCGTATGTCGTCTGTCATTCCAGCGTAAGGCGCTTGGGAGATTAATTGTTCGTTGTTTACACCTGCATTTTCGATGAAGGTAATATCCGCAAATTCAGGAACCACATACTTCGGATACGTTTCATACTTTTCACGCGATTCTTCCATCAGCGGAATAAAATCGTTTTGGTAGCGTACTGTGATTTCCGGATGCTCATGAACCCATTTTGGGAAGAAAATAATGCCATGCATCCGTTTTTCCTCAGGCATAAAGTTCAGGGAAACGTCTGTGCCTGTCGGTTCGGTCCACGATACTTTATACACATTCTCTACCAGCTTCACCAGATTGACCTTCTGATCACGTACCCAGCGTCCGCCTACCATCCCACTATGAATGCGATAATCAATCGTATCCTCATTTTTAATATATATTTCGTACTCCCAGCCATTCTCATAGGTGTAAATCATGTGACTGCCGATAAACTTGTCCATCTTGCATCCTTCTTTCCTTATTATGAGTTTATGAATTGAACAAGACACCAAAATAATAAACAATCATTCAAACATGTAAATATAAACATGTTTTATGATACATATAAATTGTAGCGCTGTGATATACTATTGTCAAATACCCATTGCGAGGAGAACAACGTTGAAACGCACATTAAAATATGCCATTTTGGGTCTGGTTCACAAAGAGGAAATGAGCGGCTATGATATTACGAGCCAATTCAAGCAGGAAATCGGACAATTTTGGAGCGCCAAGCACAGTCAGATTTACCCCGAGCTTAAAAGGCTGACCGAAGAGGGACTCATTGAATATCGCACGTCCATTACGGGAGCCAAGCTGGAAAAGAAGCTGTACTGTATAACCCCCAAAGGGACCCAGGAGCTAACTGAATGGCTGCTAAGCCCCAAAGAGTTACCGGAAACAGAAAAGGATGAGTTTATGCTTATGCTGTATTTCTCAGCAGCCATCCCCAAAGAAGAAAGCAAGCGCTTGTTCGAGGACCAGATTGCCAAACGAGAAGAAAAGCTGGAATACCTGTACGAAAGTAAAAAATCCCTTCAACGGTTGGACGAGAACCTTCAAGTGCCCGGATCTAGTCAATTCGGCCATTATTTAGTGCTGAGCCGTGCTATTAATCGGGAAGAAAGCTATATTACATGGCTGAAAGAAACACTATCTCTATTTAAATAGACTTAAAAAACCTTCAATTCCACTTGGATTCGTGGTATTGAAGGTTTGTCCATAACAGGTGCAAACGAAATTCCTCAGTCTGCCGTCGTAATCGAAGAGCCGTAATCTTCAATATGAATATCTGTGCTAAACCTTACGGGAATGGTGCTGAAGGTGGTATCCCAATCCTTTTTGACCTTACGCCAAACTTTAGGATGTTGAATCCTCAAGGCTTCTCCGAAACCTCCCACATCAACCTTCAGTTTTTGCATTTTAGCTACGGTTTGTTCAGCCAATGAATTCACTTTCTCCTGAAAAAGACTCTCTTCTTGTCCAAGCACATTGTTGTTGCGCAAATTTTCATTCTTTTTATGCACCTCTGAAACACGTCCTTCGGAGGTCATTTTGACCTGAAAGAAAATGTCATCCCCCTGAACGATGGCCTTGATCTTGCTTTTCACCGCTTTGATCTCATATGCTATGTTTTTACCGGTCTTCGGATCGCTGCTTTTCAGCACGCCTCCCTTCAGATCGCCTTTGATCCACATAAGACCCTCCACCTCTGACTCATTCAGATAACCACCGTATGTTTGCGTCTTTCCCTTAATGATTCCCGCACCTGCAAGCTTGATTTCATTCTCTGCTGTAATGACATTGGGCAATATAAAGCTTCTTTCGCCCTTCATGGGTCCAATCACTTTAACCAAAGCCATGGGTTTTATCAACCGTGCGTTCCGTTTCCGGTTTTGGAAAATATCCTTTAAAATATAGGCAGGAATCTGACCAGGAATTTTCTCTTGAAGCGCATGACCCGCCTTTTCTGTACTAATCAGTAGCTGTACGCTGGGCCGAATGTCATTATCCCCCAAGAAAAAGTCCAGCAGCTCATACAACGGAATCTTGCGAAGCAGACTGGAGCTGATAATAACGGTTTTCAAATGTTGCCCAATAGGAGGACGATTGGTCCGCAAAGAAATTTCTCTTATCATTTCAAAAACAGAATCTCCTGTTTCCGTAATATTAAAAAATTTTTTGGCTTGTGGAGAGGAGCTGTTGGAGCCGCCGCTTTCCTCTGGAATGACAAATTGAAAGGTTCCTGTAATTAAATCCTTTTTTGGATAATTTCCCCCTTCCTGATTAATTTGTTTTTCTTGCGAGGATTCTTCCGCTATATCCAAAGCAATACCTGTCTCCAGATTTAGATCCTCCACTGGTGAACTGCTCCAGCAACCTGAAAGTGTACAGCACATCAGAAGAGCCATCAATCCGAGTAATCCTGACTGGACACGAACACGATTCATGAGCGTGCCCCCCTCCAGTACGAAATAAGCAACAGTGGCAGTGGAAGTAGCGCGAATAAAGCGAACGCTACATTTCCGATAACCGTTCCAAAAGAAAATAGCTCATTCAAGTTTTTCGGAATTTGGGATAAGAGGTAGATAAACGGAAGCAAAATGAACAACATCTTGGAATAAGAGCTATTCAAAATTTGAGATACTCCGAGCGAAGCACAATAAAAAGCAATACTGAATGTGGCAAAAATCTGCATGATCCAAATGGTCAACAATAAGGATTCGAATCGTTCCAATAACAGATACTCCACTTCAAAGCTGCGGGCCAAATCTAGAAATGGCCAGGTTCTGCTCAAGACTCCTTCCAACGAAAAAGCGCCAATGCAGAGGATCAGCGTAGCTGTATAAAAGGCGACCGCGATCCCGATCGCCAGTCCGATTGCCTTCGTTGCCTTCTCAGGTTTTTCCATCCGACAAAGAATAATCAGCAAGGACTCTGTCCCCGTTAATGTCAGGATTGTAGTCTTGAGCGTTCTAAGCACTGGCATTACCCCCTCCGACAAGACAGGACGCAAGTTATTCAATTCAAAAATATTTAAACTCAGCAAGCAGATCAGCAAAAAGATAGCCGCCGAAACCGGAAATATCAGTTGACATATCTTTCCTAATGAACCCACTCCCCCCATGCATAGGTACAGAGAGAGCCACATAAAAGGTGCTGAAATCGCCCACGCCGGAGTGCCTTCAAGCAGAAAGAACGACGTTACTTCCTCCACAGATCGGATTTCAAATGCGGCTATACAAACAAAATAAATAACAATCAGCATGCCAATCCCTTTGCCAATGAATTTGCCTGTTATCCGCTGAACATACTGGTAAAAGGTGCTTTCTGGAAATCGCGAGCTTAGTTTGACTATAACCCATCCGAACAGGAAAGTGGCCGCCCCTGCTAGAATGACAGATATCCACGCATCCGGTGTTTTTGCAGCTTCAACGGCTACTCTGGGAAGGGTAAGCAACCCGGCAGCCAGCATAAAGCAAACCACAATTGCCGTCGTCTGTAACGTTGTAATTTTATCCGTTTTTTTCCCACGGGCCATCTTGCTCCCTCCTGTGTTGTTGAACTCATCCTTGTCGCTTGGGGTCTTTATGCTTCAATAAAATGGGCCTGTTTTTCATAAATTGCAACGGTGCTCGTATGAAGTAATCTTTCCAGTCCTTGAACGAACGTGGGGTCGTTAGACTAAGGAAAGGTACGCCGAAGCTGTGTAATTTCACCATATGAATACTCAGCATCAAGAAAAACATGATCACGCCGTACAAGCCAAAGATGGACGCCGTGAACATGGCACCGAAACGAAGAACTCGCATGGAAATTCCGGCACTGTATACAGGTGAAGCAAAAGAGGAAATGGCCGTAACCGCCACCACAATGACCAGAATCGGGCTTACAATCCCGGCATTAACAGCGGCCTGTCCAATAATCAAACCGCCGACGATGCCCATGGCTGGACCGATGGGTTTAGGGAGCCGAAGCCCTGCCTCACGTAAAATTTCAATGGAAATTTCCATAATTAGGGCCTCGATCAACGTCGAAAATGGAACCCCCTGTCTCGCACTGATAATGGAAATGACCAGCTTGGTCGGAATCAGTCCGGGATGAAACGAGATAAAGGAGATATAGAGCGCCGGGGCGAACAGCGATATGAAAGTTGCCATAAAGCGAAGAAATCGAATAAGTGACCCCGGTAGCCATCGCTCATAATAATCTTCGGGAGATTGGAGCATCATCCCGTACGTTACAGGCATAATAAGCGCAAAAGGTGTACCGTCCAGCAGAATCGCTACACGTCCCTCTAGCAATGCAGCCATGACTCGATCTGGTCTCTCTGTATTTTGAATTTGCAGAAATGGGCTGAGAAAATTATCCTCAATAAGTTGCTCTACATAGCCTGACTCCAGTACCTCATCCATATCTATCGTTTGGACCCGCCGCTTCACCTCATCTACAAGCTCCGGGTCGGCAATATCTCTGAAATACACTACCATCAGCTGTTTTTCCACTCTTTTGCCGACTTTGAAGGAAGACATAGCCAGTTCCGTACTTTCTCCATGTCTGCGCAGCATCGCTGTATTGTCGCTGAGTGTCTCTGTAAAGCCGACTCGTGGTCCGCGCAGCACCGATTCCGATATCGGGTCTTCCACCCCTCGTGTACTCCCTTTGGGCGTACCCAGTACAAAAGCACCGGGTATGCCCTGAATCATGAGTATGACTGAACCGAACAGCACCTTTTGCAAGGAAAACTGTACCTCTAACGTATACTCTGTCTCCGATACCAGCATGACCTGGTGAACAATCATATCCCGAAGCTCTTTTCCTCGCGGAAGCTCTTCCCTTTCTTGCCCGGAGCTGCCCCAATCCATTAGCGGCTTTAAAATGTTCTGATCCATGCCAACCTTGTCCGTTAATCCATCTACAAAAAAAAGTGTGCCTTCAGCGTTCAGATTCTCCAAAAAAATCGATCGTTCGTTTACGTCTGCCATATCCGTGACTGCTTGTCTGATTTTGGCTACATTGGCTTCATAATCTTCGGTAAAGGTCCCCTTTGCCTTCTCTGCCTCACTGACAGACGGATTATGATCAGCCTGCTCCGAACGATCTTCCTCTTCTAGCAGCTTCAATCGCTCCTTGCGTCTGCTTTCCCGGCCATCCAGCGCTTTAAGTTGTCGTACTGTAAGAAAAATAATCAAAGGGATGATAAATAAAAAGAGGGCTTCCACCCACACATTCCATTTGGGCACATGAGTTCCGATGACCTTCCACACGTTCATTCCTCCTTGAATTCCACCCGATTTGTATATAGATTTACCTGGATTAGAAAAAAGATGCATGAAAGATGGACCAGATGGAATAAATTTCTTTGCTCACAAAAGGAATAAAAAGGTGAATTTGATAGATGAACTGTATTGCAAAAGTGGAAATCCATGATAATATCTATTCATTCTATGACTAATGTCACAAATTTGTTGAATTCGTGGTCCATTATTCGAATCTAAAAGGAGTTGTAGGTATGAAGAATCATTTTTTGAAAAAAACCGCTGTATTGAGTCTGCTGGCGGTCATTTTGTTAGGAGGAACGGCAATCAGTCCCAAACAGGCTCAAGCATCGCCCGAGCCTTATATTGGGGAAATTACGATGTATCCGTATACGTACGCTCCTAAGGGCTGGATAAAATGCGAGGGTCAACTCCTGGATATTTCTCAGAATTCAGTATTATTCAGCCTGCTGGGCACTAATTTTGGCGGTGATGGAGTGCGTACATTTGCATTGCCTGACTTGCGCGGAGCTTCCCCGTTGCCGAATGTAAACTACTACATCGCTACCGAGGGGCCATACCCTTCCCGCCCATAATATGAATACATCAATAAGTGTGCTATTTAATAAAGAAGAGGTGATAGCGTGCTCGAAGGCAATAGCTTCACACGCAATAAGTTAAAACCCTACCGTGTGCTGGTTCCACTCATGCCATTGATCAGTGGTGCGTTCCTGTTCATAGGGACGAATGAAGCCCATGCTGCCGGTTGGGAAAATGTAGTGTTTAACAAACCAACTACATCCAGCGGTTACACCCAGCCCTATGATCCCTCCAGGGCTGTGGATGGGTCAGTCGACCCGACAAGCCGCTGGTATCAGGCAAGCAATGGTGAAAAATGGATCCAGGTAGATCTGAGAGACTGGTATATCGTAGATCGATATGTTGTTACAGGTATGGGTGTCCATTATGGATGGAACGATCAACGTGATCCATACAGTTTCCGATTGCAGACGAGCAGCAACGGATTTAATTGGGCGACTGTGGATACCGTGCAGAATAATGGGAGTTCTAATTTTCAAAAAAGCATTCCCCCTGTAACTGCACGATACCTGCGATTATATATTGATCAAGGAAATGCAAGAAACAATCAATGGGCTTCCATCATGGAATTCGCGGCTTATGGGGAGCGATTACCCGTTCCACAGGCCCCGGGCCATTTTACAGGTATTAAAAATGGAAATACGGTGGAGTTAAGCTGGGATGCCGTTCCTTATGCAACTTCCTACAAAGTCGTGCGTGATGGTATAACGCTCTACACAGGCAGCCTAACCCAATTCATAGACACTTCAGCATTGCCGCCAGGTGAAGCAGTTTACACAGTTCAAGCCGTGAATGCTAAAGGGGAGAGCACTCCCTCAGAAGTCAAAGTGAACATACTTACCGATGCAGAGAGAGTTGCACAGGCAAAAGCTGCACTTGCTCTAAGTCTCGCACCTGGAGATACGGTGGAATCGGTATCCCAAAAGCTGACCCTGCCACTCACTGGGTTGAATGATACGACGGTGAGCTGGAGTTCGGATACTCCTGACGTTATTACGAACGAAGGAGCTGTAATACGCCCGCGGTACGATCTGGGTGATCAAAAGGTAAAACTGACAGCAACGATTGCAAAAGGAACCGCCTCGGATACCCAAACTTTTGAAGTTACCGTTTCGAAGATGACTGCTCAAGATACATTGAATCAAGCAGCAGATATCCTATCGCTTGGCGATTTGTCTGCGGTACAAGAAAATGTATCTCTCCCTTTATCCGGTTATGGCGGAGTGCAGATCGAATGGTCCTCGTCCAAACCTCTTGTCATTGCAGCAGATGGAACACTCACCAGACCTTCCTACAGTAGTGGAGATACCGACGTTACCCTAACGGCCACCCTGCAACTTGCAGGCTTAACGAAAACAAAGGATTTTACTGCACACGTACTGCGTCTGCCGATGAGCGACACTGAAGCCGTGAACGCAGCATACAGAGCACTTGAACTACCGCTAACGACAGTAACCGGAGACGTATATTTGGCAAAGGATGCTCTGAATGGTGTTCAGGTGTCATGGTCGTCGAGCCAGCCGCAGTTCCTGGATCATACTGGACATGTCACCTTCCCTACCTACGTACAGGGCGATCAGACCATCACGCTTGAAGCGATTGTGTCAAGAGGTGGGATTGAGCTTCGAAAAACCTTCAGCCTGCTCGTACCCGCATTGCCCGTAAGCGCTGATGAAGCAGTGAATTTGGCGGCAAAAACACTAAATCTGGATTACCCGGAAGGGATTAAGGATTCCATCACCCTGCCTCGTACAGGGGCATTCGACACCCAGATCGACTGGTCTTCGGATCGACCAAATATCCTCAGTGACAGTGGTCAGGTGAATCGGCCTAAATATACAGACGGTGATATGAATGTACAGTTAATTGCTATGATTTCTAAAGGTATAGCTTCTGTCCAAAAAACATTCACGATTACCGTGCTGAAAGCATTGCCGAATACACCTTATGTACGACTGAACGGCAGTAATCCAATTGTTCTGGAAACTGGGGATAGCTTCACTGATCCAGGAGCCAGCGTACTGGACAGTGTATACGGCAATATTCTGATTCCCGATCTTTCAGGTATCGGCAATGTCGATACGAATGTACCTGGTGTATACGTATTGAACTATACTTATAGCGACAATGGAAGTTGGACTGCAGAGCCGGCAGAACGCCGTATAAACGTGCTGCCCCGTGCTGTTGCAGCCGCAGCAGGCGATGAGGACATTGCCTCTGTGATCGTCACAGGCGCTTTACCGAACGCACGGCTTGAACTGTATAATGCTCAGCAGGAGCTTATAGCGGAAGGAATCGCTTCGAGTGAGGGAAAATATACATTTACACCAGTACCCGAAGGAGCCAGCTACTATGTGCTACAAAACGTAAATGGCATGAAGAGCGCGCCCTCTGGGCTAGTGTCTCCACAAGGATTAACCGCGCAGCGTGTCGCGGATTCCATCACAAGCATACCTGCCCCTACAACAAGTGATACAATGCTTATTCTGCCTGCTGTACCCGATGGCTTCCGTGTGACCATCAGCAGCAGTAGTCAACCAGACATCGTGCGTACAGACGGAACTATTTTTCAGAGAGACACTCCTTCCGTTGTCACTATAATATTGGATGTCATGAAGGCAAGCGATGGTTCTCATGCTTTGACGCAGGCCATAAAAGTCATCGTCCCTGCTAAAGTGACTGTGGACACAGGCAAGTCTAACAAAGATAAGAATGAGGATCAGGATCTGTCTGCTGGCGTACAACAGATCGTTTTTTCAGAGCAAGGGAAAGCTGTTTCCCTCTTTGTTCCTTCGCCGGCATTTCTGGATGAACAGATTCAACAAGCACTGCGCGAAGGCAAGGCATACGCTGACATTCGTTTGGAGCAGGAAAAGCAAATGAGCCGTGTTCTCCTGACTCATTCTGTACTGAATAAATGGGCGCAGATTGGAGCTTCGGTGATCTCCCGTTATGGAACACTGATGCTATCCAGTGACACACTAACCAGCATGGCCGCCTCAGGTCAGCAGGACGTTACCATTTCATTTCAGCAGGCAGATCAGCAATTCCGAGATTGGGCTGAGCAACAATCCAACCTGAAGCTGATAGGAGCGGCTGTAGAAATTAAAGCTAACGTGACAGGGACTTCGTCCATCGTTCTGCCGCTGGATAGCGAATCTTCAAGTGAATTGCAGAATGTAGAACCCCAATTCTCTATTCTTGTGATGTATGAAAATGGCGAGCGCGAGATTCTAAAGGGCACTGCTGTGATAAATTCACAAGGAATTTTGTCGGGTGTGAGTCTGAATACACCTCGGTTAGGTACCTTCGCTGTTGCCGTCTCTACGGACGCGTCTCAGGTTGATCAGACCGATGTACAAAATGACCCAATCCATTCGTCAGATTCGCAAGAGCCAGCTCAAGTGTGGCCGGACCTACAAGATCACTGGGCAGCGAAGTCCCTACAATCTCTTGCAGCCAAAGGCTGGATGCAGGGCTATAAAGATGGCAACATGCGCCCTGAGCGTGCGGTAAGCCGTGCAGAATTTGTAGCCATATTGATCAGGGCTTTAGGAACTACTGGAGACGAAAGCCTGTCTACCTCATTTACAGATATGAAGGGGCACTGGGCTGGATCAGCCGTGGATGCCGCTCACCGTCAGGGATGGATTCAAGGACTAACCGCTCAGACGTTCGGACCTGATGAAAGTCTTACGCGTGAACAGGCGATGGTGATCCTGTCACACGCGATGCAGAAACAGACATCCGTTTCCAGCCCTACTGGACTGCAATCTTACAAAGATGATCAGCAGATTGCTTCCTGGGCTTCCACAGCATTCGAGAAAGCCATAGGTTCGGGTTGGATTAGCGGGTATCCTGATGGAACACTCAAACCAAAAGCCGCCATCAGCAGAGGCGAGATGGCTGAACTGCTGGTACGAATTTTCAAATAAATCTTTCGAAGACGTATAATCTAATAGACTACACACTAAAGCGCGGTCCCAGGCTATTTGGGGACCGCGCTTTTTGTTATCAATATTTTATTAAGCTTTGCTTGTGTATTCACCCTTTTCGCTTCAATAAATATATTATGAATATCTGTAAAACGGGGCGATTAACCATCTGTCACCTCTACAGTAGGAAGAATGAGGAGGAGATACTTGAGCATGAAACATAAAAGACCGTTCAGGTTCAGTGGTGCTTCAAAAAAAGACGAGGACTGCAAACCACCAAGAGATAATAGAAGTATCGAAGCGCTTCTCAAGCTTATTCATGAATTGACCTCGATCGTCCCACTTGTATTCGCAAACCCTTCTGCGGCTAATGTATCTTTATTGCAACAGATTTTAAGACAATTGCTGTCTCTGGCGAAAAGTTTAAGACTTAGAAGCGGGGCTAAGGCAGATTTACTGGCGGCGTTGGAACTTGCTATTGTAGCATTAGAAGCCACACCTTTCTCTCCGATCAGCGTAGGTACTACATTACAGCAACTGCTGGATGCCCTATTGTCCATCGTTCTACAGGAATCCCTCAATTCAACTCTTAAAGACAGTTTAATCCGTGCAATCAGAACTGCGGGTACGACGGTTAGCAACGCACTAAGTGAACCGTATTTGTCAGGGGAGCCCGGCCCACAAGGGCCTCCGGGACCTGTGGGGCCTGGTGGTGCGCCTGGTCCAGCAGGTGTGCCGGGCCCACCAGGACCTCCCGGACCTGTGGGGCCTGGCGGTGCGCCTGGTCCAGCAGGTGTACCGGGTCCACCAGGACCTCCCGGGCCTGTAGGGGCCGCTGGACCTATCGGAGCTGAAGGGCCTGCCGGGCCTGTCGGAGCCGCTGGGCCTATCGGAGCCGTCGGACCTGCTGGGCCTGCTGGGCCTGCCGGGGGTGTAACAGGCGCCACGGGCGCTACGGGCGCTGATGGTTTGGTCGGACCCGCTGGAGCCACAGGGCCGACTGGCGCTGATGGACTGCCAGGCGCAGTTGGTGCGGTCGGGCCCGCTGGAGCCACTGGACCGACTGGCGCCGATGGACTGCCGGGCGCGGTTGGCGCGGCCGGGCCTGCTGGAGCCACTGGACCGACCGGCGCTGATGGACTGCCGGGCGCAGTTGGCGCGGCCGGGCCCGCTGGAGCCACTGGACCGACCGGCGCTGATGGACTGCCGGGCGCGGTTGGTGCGGTCGGGCCCGCTGGAGCCACTGGACCGACTGGCGCTGATGGACTGCCGGGCGCAGTTGGCGCGGCCGGGCCCGCTGGAGCCACTGGACCGACCGGCGCTGATGGACTGCCGGGCGCGGTTGGTGCGGTCGGGCCCGCTGGAGCCACGGGCGCTACAGGTGTCGGCGGAGCTACTGGAGCCACTGGAGTTACTGGAGCCACCGGTTCAGGGGCAATTATCCCGTTTGCCTCCGGTGGTCCTGCTATACTGACAACCGTTCTTGGCGGATTGGTAGGAACCACAAGTTTGATTGGTTTCGGAAGCTCAGCTACAGGTATTGGCCTTGTAAATGGGGTTATAGACCTCACAGGTACGCTTGTAGGACCACTCATTAACTTTGCTTTTTCCGTTCCACGGGGGGGTGTAATCACATCCATTACCGGATATTTCAGTACAACTGCTGCTCTAACCCTCTTAGGATCATCCGTTAGCATTACTGCCCAGTTGTTTAGTTCCCCGACACCTAATAACACCTTTATAGCCGTTCCCGGAGCTACCGTTACATTGACTCCCCCACTAACTGACATCGTTGCTTTAGGAACGACTTCTAGTGGTATTGCTACTGGATTGGCTATACCCGTAACCGCGCAAACCCGTCTGCTTATGGTTTTCTCTGCCACTGCGACAGGCGTTTCCCTCGTCAACACCGTGGTGGGTTACGCAAGTGCAGGTGTCACTATTACCTGATCCAAAACAAAAAGGGCCCTGCAGGATTGTTCCTGTCGAGCCCTTTTTATGCTTTCCCTCACATGAATTAAACCGTCTCAAGCGATATTTTCACTACTTCTCCCTCTTCACAGACGGCGAACGTTTTAATTTGTCCGTGGTCAGGCTCTTGAACGAGGCCTGTTTGCAAATCAATTTTCCAGTCATACAAAGGATCATAAATATAATGACCAGATACTATTGCCTCTGTAAGAGGACCCCCCTTAGGGTGAGGATTACTATTTTCAACAGCATACAGCTTATTCTCCGAAGTGCGGAAAACAGCAATTTCAGCACCTTTGACGTGGATAGTGCGTCCTATTCTGATCGGAAAATCCTTGCTATGACCGACAACAAGCCATTCGGCATTCTTGATCATTTGCTTGCTCGCTTCCTTCCTCAGGCATTTTTAGATGCAATTTTACACAATAGACGGAGTGACAGCCTCAAATAGATTCTTGCGTGTATCCTCATCATGGATGATTTTTTTCCATGGGTCTTCGACCTGTTGTAATGCAAATTCAACGCGTTCTACTAAAGCTTGTCGATTAGCTGTATCGTTAACGACAGCCTTCTGAATCTCTTCCAGACCGATCCGTTCCACCCACTCGGAAGTACGTTCCAGGTATTGCCCTGTTTCCCGGTAGAATTGCATCACGGCTCCTACAATATCAATCAGTTCAGCGTCGGTTTTTACTTTACAGAGTGAATCAGCCAACCGTGCTTTAATACCACCGTTTCCACCGATAAAGATCTCCCAGCCCCCATCGTTGCCTACGATTCCGATATCTTTCGTACATGATTCCGCACAGTTGCGTGGACAACCATTAACCGCTAATTTGAATTTTGCTGGGAAATCCAATCGTTCGAATTTCCGTTCCAGCACTTCTCCCATGCCCATCGAGTCCTGTGTACCAAAACGGCAAAATTGCGATCCAACACAGGTTTTCACCGTACGAAGCGACTTCGCGTACGCATATCCCGAAGGCATATCGAGTTCTTCCCACACTTTAGGCAGATCTTCTTTACGGACACCAATCAAATCCAGCCGTTGTCCCCCAGTTACTTTTACAACTTTAACGTTGTATTTAAGCGATACATCAGCTATTTTCTTCAAATCTTCTGGAGTCGTTACCCCGCCGTACATTCTTGGCACCACTGTAAACGTTCCATCCTTTTGAATGTTCGCGTGCAATCGCTCATTTACAAACCGGGAATCTCCCTCATTTTCATAGGTATCAGGGTTAATCATACCCAAGTAATAATTCAGCGCCGGACGGCATTTGGAGCATCCTTCATCATTATGCCAGCCGAGTACATTCATCACTTCACGCGTAGTGGTCAGCCCTTTGGTTTTGATCGCTTCCACAATTTCGTCCCGACTCAATGTTGTGCAACCACATATTCCCTGCTTGGCTGATGTTTTGAAGCTGTCTCCAAGAACATATTGCAAAATTTGCTCAACAACCGGCTTACATCCTCCGCAAGAACGCGTAGCTCCGGTACATGCCTTAATTTCATCAACGGTGGTCAATCCATTTTCATTGATTGCTTCCACAATTGCCTTTTTAGTCACACCGTTACAACCGCAGACAATTTCATCGTCCGCCATGGTTTCAACGGATGACGTTTTCGCCCCGTGATTGCCGCATCCAGTACCCATGATCTGTCCATAGATCTCATCTGTCATTTCCGTTTGCTGACGCACATATTTTTGCAGACTAGCAGATTCACTCACATCGCCAAACAGTACAGTACCAACAATTTTATTATCACGAAGCAGTACCTTTTTGTATGTTCGCTTCCACTCATCCTTCGCTACAATCGCCGTATGTTCAGGTTGGGTTATGAATTCGCCAGCTGAGAAAACATCTACCCCTGAAATTTTAAGCTTGGTGGAAACTACCGATCCTGCATAGCCTTCAGTATCCACGCCTGCCAAATGCTTGGCAATCACACTTCCCTGTTCAAACAGCGGAGCTACCAGACCGTAGCAGATTCCACGGTGCTCAACACATTCCCCTACAGCGTATACATCCGGCATGGAGGTTCTCATGAAATCATCGACCACAATCCCGCGGTTCGTTTCCATATCACTTTCTTTAGCTACCTGGATATTAGGTTTAATCCCGACGGCCATTACAACCAAATCTGCTTCCAGCTCGCTTCCATCCGAGAAGCGCAGTCCTTGTACCCGATCTTGACCGTACACTTCCGCAGTTTGCATTTGCATAGCAAACTTGATTCCCTGACGTTCCAGTTCTGCTTTCAACATCGCAGAGGCTTCCCGGTCTAACTGACGTTCCATCAAATCTTCCATTAGATGAACGACCGTAACATCCATCCCGAGGTTGACCAGGCCTTTAGCTGCCTCCAGCCCCAATAGACCTCCGCCAATGACAGCGGCCTTTTTATAGGTCTTCGCTGCTTCCAGCATGGCCGAGCAATCGGCGATATCTCGGAAACCAATAACTCCCGGTAATTCTTTACCCGGAATAGGCAGAATAAACGATTGTGAACCAGTAGCCACCAAAGCCACATCGTAATCAATTTCCAGTCCGTCTTCGGTGAGAATCTTCTTGTGCTCACCGTCGATACTTTTAACCATTTTTCCTGTATATAAAGTAATCCCTTGATCCGCATACCATTGCAAATCGTTCAGTATGATATCATCTATTGTTTTACTACCTTCCAACACATAAGAGAGCATGATCCTGTTATAGTTCGGATGCGGCTCACTTCCCAGGACTGTAATTTCATATTTATCTGTTAATTTTAAAATTTGTTCGACCGTATTGATACCAGCCATCCCGTTCCCTATAACCACAAGCTTCTTTTTACTGTTTATCATATACCGGTTCCTCCATTCATTCGACGCTACTTCCTATCCGACGACATCTCTACGTTTCTAATGAATATTGTTTATGCTTCTATTCTAATACAGTAGATAGGTCTATATGTGATTTCGATCACAATGTAGTTAAAATTATGAATATTTAGGGATTTCCCTATTCTATTTCAAGGGATTAAGGTAAGGACCGGAAATCATAGCAGTGTCATCGAAAGAATCTTTCCAATTCATGCGTAAATACAACCGTTATAAGGAATACTTTATGAACAACTTGTATCTTATGGGAAAACGAATTGAATTGTTTGGAGGTAATCAGCATGTGGTCTAAAATCATTTCTTATCTTCCTAGCTGGAGTACACTCTTTCAAGCTGGCCTCGCGTTGATTATTCCTTTAGGCATTTATTATATAAACACCTCGATTTATTCGTTTGTCGGCAGTAAGGGAGCCAAATCCAAACACTCTTCCAGTCATCCGCTCTCTAATAAACATAACGAAGGGCACATGGATCAGCAGCATGAACCGAGCTCTAAAATTACAGGAAATTATGATTCCGACTTACAGGCAATTCGTGAAGCTATAGGCGAAAATAGTGATGTGCATTTTCGTGAGTTTGTGGTAAAGAAATTTCATGCTCGGTCCGTGTTAGTCTTCATAGAAGGTATGCAGGATGAAAAACTTATGAGCAAGCAGGTATTGGAGGTCTTGATGTTTGAAGGCCAGCAGCAGGGTCAGGATCAGCAGGAACAACCGGAAGGTATAAGTAACTCTTTTATAAAAGAAAGCCTGATGCCACTTACGCAAATTAGTGAAGTTACCCGTATGGAGGAACTGTACGAGTTCATCCTTTTAGGTCATACAGCCCTATTAATTGAAGGAATGAAGGAAGCGCTACTGGTGGGCCCTCCTAATGGCGCTATTCGCTCCGTCAATGAGCCAACCTCTGAAGCATTGCTTCGGGGTCCCAGAATCGGTTTTACGGAAGTATTGAGTGAAAACACTTCGATGCTTCGGCGCCAGGGTTTAAATAAAAGTTTGGAATTGAAGAAATTCCAAGTGGGCAGCAGAATCAAAAAGGATCTGGTTATCGCGTATATAAAGGATATTGTGAATCCAGACCTTCTTGAAGAAGTAAGCCGCAGAATATCAAAAATAGACATGGATTTTTTACCTGAATCCGGGTATGTGGAACAACTCATCGAAGACAATTATTTAAGTCCATTCCAACAGGCTCATAATACAGAGCGTCCTGACCGTGTTATTAATGCTTTGTTGGAGGGAAGAATAGCGATCTTACTGGATGGTACTCCCTTTGCACTTATTGTCCCGGTGACCTTCAGTATGCTGCTTCAATCTCCCGAGGACTATTATGAGCGATGGATTCCGGGGACACTATTACGTCTGCTACGGTTTAGCGGGGCTTTTATAGCGCTTATGGGGCCTGCTCTGTACATTTCTTTTATATCGTTTCATCCCGGTTTAATTCCAACCAAGCTGGTCATTAGCATTATCGGAACCCGTCAAGGCGTCCCTTTCCCATCCGTTATAGAGGTCATGATTTTGGAAATCTCTATCGAAATTCTACGAGAGGCCGGCATTCGCCTGCCCAAACCCATTGGCCCTGCGATGGGCATTGTGGGAGGCTTGGTCATCGGTGATGCTGCTGTCAATGCGGGCATCGTTAGTCCCTTCCTTGTGATTGTAGTTGCAGTTACTGCCATTTCATCGTTTTCGATACCGACATACAGTGCGGGCATTACCCTGCGTCTTTTGCGTTTTGTCGGAATGTTCTTTGCAGCAATGCTGGGCATGTTTGGAACCATATTGTTCTTTCTGTTAATTTGTATCCATCTAACGAAGTTGAAAAGCTTTGGTGTACCATATGTAACTCCCTTTTCCCCTATGCGCCTAAGCGATTGGAAGGATCTGTACATCCGGGCTCCTATGTCTCTGATGAAACGAAGACCTGTCATGATGAAAACACAACAACGCAAGCGTAGATCATGATGCCCAATACGAAGGAGGAGCCACTGTGTTTAGACGCTCTGATGATAAAATCACAACTAAGCAAGGGGCTGTATTCCTGACCAATACCGTATTGGGCGCGGGGATATTGACACTGCCGAGAGGTGTAACTGAACAAGTACAAACTCCTGATGCATGGCTTTCTGTCCTCATCGGTGGAGCTATTGTCATCTTCGTCGTCTGGATCATGGTGAAATTAAGTCAACAGTTTCCTAGAAACACCATGTATCAATACTCCAAAAGAATTGTAGGCACTGTTCCGGGAGGATTCTTAAGCGTGCTATTAATTATATACTTTATAATTATAGCCGGCTTTGAGATCCGTGTGTTAGCCGAAGTAACCATGTTTTTTCTACTTGAAGGTACACCTATCTGGGCGATTGTGATTCCATTCATTTGGGTAGGTAGTTATTTGGTGTTTGGAGGCATTAATTCCATCGCGCGGCTGTACCAAATTGTACTTCCAATCAGTCTCTTCTTTCTGCTTTTCTGTTTTCTCTTTAGCTTAAGAATATTTGAAATTGATCATCTTCGTCCTGTATTGAGTGACGGGATATTACCCGTCATCAAAGGGCTAAAATCGACTATTCTTGTCTTCTCTGGATGTGAAGTCGTCATGACACTGGTCGCTTTTATGCAGCATCCCGAAAAAGCATTTAAGGCCATGGCAGTGGGCATCAGTATCCCATTAGTTTTGTATTTTTTGACCGTAGTTATGGTGATCGGCGGGCTATCGGTAGATTCTACTGTGACAAGTACTTGGCCTACCATTAATTTGATGCGCAGTTTTGAGATCCCCGGATTTCTTTTTGAACGTCTGGAGTTTCCACTGCTGGTGATCTGGGTGATGCAAATGTTTTGTAATTTCTGTAGTTTTTTCTTCAATGCTTCCTTAGGTGTCTCACAGGTATTTGGTCTTAAATATCGTTATGCGATTTTCGGTTTAATCCCGTTTATCTTTATTTCCACGATGACTCCTGTTCGTATGACTGAAGTGTTTCGCCTTGGCGATGAGATCGGATACATGGGAATCGTATTATTTTTTCTGATCCCGGTACTTCTCTCCATCGTTTTTATGATCAGGAAGAAGGGAATGAAGCAAAATGTGTAGACGATCTTTCCTATCCTTGCTGCTTGCTTTCATTCTGCTGGTGACTCAAGTCGGCTGCTGGAGCAGCAAGGAAGTAGAGGAGCTTAGCATATATACAGGATTGGCTCTCGATAAGGGAGAGCTCAGTCCATTGGAACAGGAGCTGGAGAAGAAAGGCAGCCGTTACTTCAAGAAAAATACAATTACGACCAGCGTACAAATCGTCCCCAAAAAATCATCCGGAAGCACAAATCAACAAGGCGGCGACGGTGGACAAGAGCTAAACTATGTAAATATAGCTGGCACCGGTGATTCTATACTTGAAATCTTCCGACAGCTCTCTCTCCGTTTGGATCGCCCCGTTATTGGTCACCACCTAAAAGTCATCGTGGTTTCCACCGAACTGGCAAAACTACAAACGATGCAACAATTGATGGATTTTGTGCTACGTGATAATGATATTCGTCCAAGTTGTATGGTTTTCTTAAGTAAGGATCGAGCAGCCAACACCTTAGTTACCAAATATACAGGCGAAATTCCGTCTATTCATATTCTGAATATGCTTCGTAACCATTTTAGAACCAGCAAGGTAATGAGGGGAGTCAATTTGTCTGAATTAGATGGGTTAATGCACTCCAAAAAAAGCTATATACTGCAAAACATTACTGAATCTAAGGGAGAATTAGAATTTTCAGGTGCCGGCATTATTAAAGGGGAAACCGGTCACTGGATTGGTGCTTTGGGACAACAAGACGTGGAGAGTATTGGATGGATTACAGGTGATGTTGAGGGCGGAGCTGTCAAAACGTATGACAAGCGGAATGAAGCCATAACTTATGAAATCAAATCGGTAAAAAGCAAAATAACAACTAAAGTGGGCAAGGACGACGACATCTCCTTTCACGTAAAAATTGAATCCAAAGGGCGTTTAATCGAAAACTGGGATGAGAAGGTAGACCCAACTGAGACGCGGAACATGAAAGAAGCTGAGCAAGAGTTTGAAAAACAAGTGACTAGAAGGATTAAGTCTCTTATGCACAAATTACAATCCGAATATAAAGTCGATGTTGCCGGCTTTGGTGATCACCTGAAAATTGATAAACCACAGGTGTGGAAAAAAGTAAAAGATGATTGGGATTATAAGTTCAGTAAAATCCCTGTAACCTTCGATATTAAACTAACCATTACGGATTTAGGTTCCTCTGCCGAATAGTCGAAGTCTACTCAAAAATTTACCTTGGAGTTAACAAAAACCCCCTCTTCTTAGAAGAGGGGGTTTCCACCACAGGGAACTATTCCGATTTAATCTCTCGTCCTTGGATCAACCCTAATGGGTCAGCTTAAAAAATCAGACTTTCTCTCTTCACCGTGGGAACGTCTGGCAAAATCGACGAATTGGAATTTGTCCAGTCGATGCCTTGATTCGGTATACTGGAACAATGTGGTGTCTTCCAGATAAACATAGTTACGTACTACAACCACATGAGTATAGTTCTGGAGGTCCATTAGCTTACGGTCTTCTTCATCTGCATCTTCTACAGAAACGACTTTTTTAGCATAACTGATTGGAAGATGGAGTTCCCCCTCCAGATATTCGTAGATAGATTCACGACTAATTTCCTCGGTAAGCACAGGGACAATGTCTGATCGAAAGTAGTCTTTATCCAGTATGACACATTCACCTTCAATTTCACGCGCACGAATGACTTCCCAAACCAAATACTTATCTTTGTCAATCTCAAGATGAGTAGCTATGTCATCTGGAACGGGAATCAACTGATTTTTATGAACAATCGTTTGTGATTTACGCCCAATCCGCTCAGACATTTCTTTGAAACTGACCAATCCTCCTATAGGAAAATCCATCCGTCCGATATCCAGAACAAAAGATCCTTTAGCCTTTATTTTATGGATATACCCATTTTGTGCAAGCAAGTGAAGTGCCTTACGCACAGTCTCACGAGAAGTGTTATACTCCCGGGCCAATTCATTTTCAGAGGGCATTTTCGAACCAGGAGCCAATTCGCCTGTCTGGATTCGCCCCGAGTACTCTTGATAAATTTGCAAAAATATATTCTTAGTCAATTTTCATCACCACGTTTATTGTAGCATTCTTTCACTGACCAAGTTACTAAATTAGGCTAGCAGGGATGAATCTGACTTAATTCGTTTTGTCTGATGAAGAATTCAAATGAATTCTCATTAAGACATATTGCAAATCGTTCGCCTCACCTGGCAATTCCTCAATCGATTCAATCATACTCTGCCCTTCGGGAACAATGACCGGTGTAATCATAGGATACCCTGATTTCTGAATCAGCTCACGGTCAAATTCCATCAGTAGCTGTCCTTGCTTCACGTTTTGACCTGTCTCCACATGCATGGTGAATCCTTCTCCCTTTAATGACACCGTGTTGATTCCTACATGCACCAGAATCTGCACACCTGTTGGATGCTCCAAAATCAAGGCATGCTTGCTTTTCACCATGATGTGAATGACTTTTCCACTGAAAGGGGCAAGAATCCGACCATCCTTCGGTTCCACTGCAATTCCTTGCCCCATCTGCCGTTCGGCAAAAGCCGGATCAGGAACCTGTTCTAATGGCACGACATGTCCTAGTACCGGAGTCTTTACTTCAAGCACATCCAGTGCAGAATTTTGTTGGTCCGAATTTTTCCGTATGGAGTCATTAGCTGGTGTAGCTGGAGTCTGACGACGCTTATTGAGCAGCTTCCCATACATAAAGGTTAAAGCAAACGGCACAATCAATACGATCGCCATCCCAACGAAGAATACCCCCCAGTTGTTTGGGAAAATAGACAGGAAGCCTGGAATCCCTCCCACACCAATGGAAGAAGCCAACACATGATTTACGGTGAGCAGTATACCTGCGATACCGGAACCGATCATTCCGAATACGAACGGATATTTATACCGTATATTGACCCCGAATATGGCAGGCTCGGTTACACCCAGAAAAGCAGACACGGAAGAGGTAAGAGCCAATCCTTTTCCCTTTTGCTCCTTCAATACCAACATCATTGCCAGTGCCCCGGCCCCCTGAGCGATATTGGACAGGGCCAGCATCGGCCATAGGAACGTTCCACCCTGTGTACCAATTAATTGCACGTCCACCGCCAGGAAAGTATGATGCATTCCCGTGATCACGAGCAAGGCGTAAAAACCTCCATAAATCAGGCCACCCAGCGCAGGAGCCAAATCGAAAACGTATACAAGACCAGTCGTAATCGCATTACCAATCATAAAAGTAACCGGACCGATCACTGTAAAGGCAAGAAATCCCGTGATTAATAATGTAATCGGTGCTACGAGCAACAGCTTAAATGAATCCGCTATCTTTTTATTTAGGAATTTCTCAATTTGTGCGAGCACGTAAGCGGATACCAAAACGGGTAAAACCTGTCCTTGATAACCAATCTTATTCACTTCCCAACCAAACAAATCCCAAACCGGAACAGTTCCTTTGGTAACGGCATCCGCATAACTGTATGCACTTAGCAGATCTGGATGAACTAGAATCAAACCGAGTACAATCCCAAGTAAAGGACTACCGCCAAACCTAACAACGGCCGACCATCCAATCAAGGCAGGTAGGAATGTAAAAGCCGTACTGGCAATGGTGTTAATAATAGACGCAAAGTCAGTCCATTGAGGATAGACCTGCACCAGAGCCATTCCTTCGAAAAAGATTCCCTTTCCAGTCAAAATATTATTGATCCCAAGCAATAAGCCTGCAGTCACAATTGCGGGCAAAATAGGAATAAAGATATCTGCCAGCGTCTTGATGGCACGCTGAATCGGGTTTTGTTTTTTACTAGCGGCGTTCTTAACATCGTCCTTAGAAGCCCGACTGCCTCCTGTAATGGAGATCATTTCGTCATATACCTTATCCACCAGACCTGGGCCAATCACGACCTGATACTGTCCTTGTGAAGAAAATTGGCCTTTGACCAGATCATTTTGTTCGAGTGCATCTTTATCGACCAACTTATCATCATACAGGGCAAATCGCAGACGAGTTACGCAATGCGTAGAGGCCTCTATGTTGTCTTTACCACCAACGGCTTTTATAATGTCTTCCACCTGTGCTCTTTCAATCGCCATCTAGTCCACTCCCTCGACGTTTGCTCATTTTTAAAGCAGCACCCCGGCTTAAAAATAAATGTACTACCGGGGTGCTACTGGATATTTCCATACTATTCATTAAGGTTAACGAACAATCCACATATAGGAAGCATACGGAGTCAAAGAGACCACCTGATTTAGCTGCGGAGCATACTGGGTATTACCGATTAAAAGCTCAGCCGCTGCTACTGCTTGATTATCTAATGATAAATAAAATGAATCCGGTATACGGAATTGTACATCCCGCCCACTAAAATTAGAGATGACGACCAAAGTCTCCTGTTCATTGCTGCGTTGATATGCGTAGACCTGAGGATGAGCTTCGTCCAAACGTTGGTAATCCCCATCGGTGATGACCTGTACCGTCTTACGCAGACGAATCAGCTTACGGTAATGGCTGTAGATCGAGTTCGGGTCCTCTAACTGAGACTGAACGTTGATCTGTGGATATCGTTCATCTACCTTAATCCAAGGCGTGCCTGTAGTGAAGCCCGCATTGCGAGTGTTATCCCACTGCATCGGTGTCCTCGAATTATCACGAGACCGCTCTCGAATGATATCCAATGCTTCCTCTGCACTTTTACCTTTCTCCTGCAAAATACCATACATATTCAGCGATTCAACATCACGGAATTCTTCAATATCTGACCACTGCGGATTGGGCATTCCGATCTCTTCACCTTGAAATATATAAGGTGTTCCTTGAAGTCCATGTAGCGTGGTTGCCAGTAGCTTGGCGCTCTCCACATGGTATTCATCATCATCCAAAAAGCGAGAGATCGCTCTTGGCTGATCATGATTGTTAAAAAACAATGCACTCCAGCCGCCACCCTGTTGCATGCCAATCTGCCAATCCGAGAATAGCTTTTTCAGCATTTCAAAATCATAAGGCATGAGTTCCCACTTTTGCCCATTGGGATAATCCACCTTCAAATGATGAAAATTAAAGGTCATGGATAATTCTTTTCTGTCTGGATTGGAATAACGGATACAGTGATCCAGTGAGGTGGAGGACATCTCCCCTACAGTGACACTGTTATACAGTGAGAATACTTTCTCATGTAATTCATGAAGGTATTCATGTACATGCGGACCGTCCGTATAATACTTACGCCCGTCTCCAGGAGCCGTGCTTCCATCGTCGTCCGAGAATTGCCGATCTTTGGAGATCAAATTAATGACATCAAGTCGGAAGCCACTAACTCCCTTCTCTGCCCAAAATTCCAGCACATGAACAACTTCCTGACGAACTTTGGGATTTTCCCAGTTTAAATCCGCCTGCGTCTTATCAAACAGTGTCAAGAAATATTGGTTTGTAGCCTCGTCATACTGCCAAGCTGGTCCACCAAACTTGGAAATCCAGTTGTTCGGAGGTCCTCCATCGGGTGCTGGGTCACGCCAGATATAATAGTCCCTGTACTCACTATCCTTAGAAAGCCGCGCCTGCTGAAACCAGACATGCTCTGTGGAAGAATGGTTAACCACGATGTCGATCATCAAGTGCATCCCACGCGCCCGAATTTCCCGGCTCAATTCTTCAAAATCCTGCATTGTTCCATAGTCAGGATTAATCCGGCAATAATCGGCTACATCATACCCGTTATCACGTTGTGGCGAGACATATACAGGCTGCAACCAGATAATATCAACACCCAGTCCTTGCAGATAATCCAGCTTTTGTGTCAGTCCTCTTATATCACCGGTTCCTTTGCCCGTCGTATCGTTAAAACTTTTGGGATAAACCTGATAGACGACCGATTTGCGCCACCAGTCCTTATCTTGAGGAATTAAAGCCTTGTTCATTGCTTCCATTCATGCTCATTCCTTTCTTGCGAAATGAAGTAGCGTAAAAGAATTTAATATAACGCTTTCAACTTCTTGTATATACAAGATTAAATCATGTATATACAAGTTGTCAATATACTTTATGTATTAAGGTAATACCCGTTTTACGACTAAATGATCAGGAAACTCATCCATTCTGTCCGGATTATATTTCATGAATCTTTGAATAAGCTCTGTTCACACGAAAAAGGCTCCTGCTTATAAGTCAGGAACCTCTCTTTTAAATCGTGAATACGGTATTTATTTAAATCCATATGGATAGTGCACTATAAAGGAGCAATAAGGCCATAATGATATTGAAGGAGCGCTCATACTTATTCAAGAAGCGCTGGAACATAGCTCCGAAAATCGCCCAGCACATTACAGCTACAAAACCAATACAGGTCAGGAGTAACGAGATCGTAAACATTGTCATATACGACACATCATACGGCATAACAAACGTTGAAATGACCGTAATACCATACAAAATGATTTTTAAATTGATAAATTGCAGCAGCAGTCCTGATTTGAAGGAATATCCTTCATTGTGGTCATTATCCTCCGAAGTAGATTTGCTCTTTGCTATTTTTACTGCCAGATAAAGCATGTACAGACTACCAAGAACATTCATCCAGATTTTAACCCGAGGCAAGAAATGATATAAAGCAAGATTAAAATAGCAGGCTAACAACATAATGGCGAAACAGCCTGCTGTTACTCCCAGTAAGAATGGAAAAGCTCTCTTCAAACCTAACCGCCTGGCACTGTCCAATGACATAATATTGTTGGGGCCTGGCGTAAAGCTAGTAACAAGCACATAAGATAAAAATGGAATAAACGGCATGCAACAATCAACTCCAGTGTGTTATAATTGAATAAAATGTGCGTTGAAACGCACATTTGTACTTCATGATTGTACATCATGTTCTTTATATAGCACAATAGGGAGCGGAAAAATGATGGAGAATATTAATTTGATTTTAAGTAAAAACCTAAAACATTTAAGAAATGAAAGAAAATTGAGTTTAGATAAATTAGCTGACCTGACGGGGATCAGTAAAACAATGCTCGGCCAGATTGAACGTGGAGAATCGAATCCTTCGATTACAACGGTATGGAAAATTGCGAACGGCTTGAAAATATCATTCACTGCCCTGATTAGCGAACCGCCTGCCGATGCCGTAGTCGTTCCCAAAAGCAAAGTACAAGTGCTTGAAGAAAGCAATCACTATCGTTTGTATCCGTTTTTCCCCTATGAAGGAAACAGAAATTTTGAGGTCTACACCGTAGAGATTGAAACAGGCGGGGAACTGAGTTCCGCCCCTCACCGTGAGGGTACTGAAGAATTTATTACCGTATTTGAGGGTGAAATGGTGGTAAAAGTCAGCGAAGAAACGTACACGGTGAAAGCCGGAGATTCGATACGCTTTAAAGCAGACCGTCCGCACATATACTATAATTTAGGAGAAACGCTGGTAAGGATGAATATGATCATTTATTACTCTGTATAATAGTTCAATTCTTGAAGAGCATATATGTAAAAGTCCTTAAATATAAAAGATCCTATTAAAATAAGGGGCTCTTTTAATAGGATCTTTGGTACAAATCATAAATGATTAACCTGTTTGTTGTTTAGGAGATTTCAACTTGCTTGATTATTCGTGCCGGATTCCCAGCTACAATCATATGATCTGGAACATCTTTGGTTACGACTGCTCCTGATGCCACTACGACGTTATTACCTATCGTAACACCGGGATTAATAACTGCCCTGCCGCCAATCCATACATTATTGCCAATCGTTACAGGCTTTCCATACTCTGGACCAGCAATTCGTTCAAATGGATCAAGGGGGTGAGTCGCTGTGTAAATATGCACTCCCGGAGCCAGAAAACAATTATCCCCAATACGCACCTCGCATACATCCAAAATGGTACAGTCAAAGTTGGCATAGAAATTTTCCCCAACATGGATGTTGTATCCGTAGTCACAGCGTATGTTGGGTTCCATGCTTATATTTTCACCTGTGGAACCGAAAAGCTCCTTAAGTAACTTTTCACGGTACTCACTATCCGCCTCAGTCGTCTGATTAAAGAGACGTACACATCTTCTCGCATACTCTCTTTCACTCGTTAATTGAGGATCAGCTGCTACATACAGTTCCCCATCCAGCATCTTTTGTTTTTCCGTTTTCATAGACATGCGACAATCCCCTTTATATTTTAATCTCATTTTTTTCTTTCGTCCCCACGGGCCGGGCAGCACCCGATATCAAACCAGCAACAATAACGCCAATGAGCACTACAATTAAAGCATGCAGGAGACCCACATGTTCACCTAAAAGCCCTAATCCCGGAGGTCCCACTAAAGGCAATATAACCTATTGTGGCTACGGCTCCTACCCGGACAGCTGCACCACGAGGATCATCTCCGGCAGCAGACAAACCTACAGGAAAACCAAGTGAAGCTCCAAGCCCCCATAGCAAGATACCCAATCCAGCTAAGAGATAATGCTGTCCCCAGATCACTAGAATAATACCCACAGCAGCCAGTCATTCGCAGCCCCTTCTGCAAACGCCATCCCGAGCACGATGATCCCAATCAGTAGGATTCGCCTTTCTTTCCAGACAGCAAGCTGAACCTTGATATTAGATCCAACCTTTTGCGTAGAAACTTCCTTTTCTTTACCTGTATCATGAATAACGATGCAAGTAGAAAGTTACTGCGGCAATCATGGCAGCCATAGCTCCAAAATGAATCACAACAGGTATTCGTAACGCCGCTGCTACAGAATCGATGATAGCTCCTACAAGTGTCCCCATACTAAACGAACCGTGAAAGGCGGGCAAAAGCGTTTTATTCAACTGATTTTCTACCGCAGAACCTTCGACATTAAGAGCTACTTCGGCTGTACCATAGCCACCACCAAAGATGACCAAACCAACAAACACCATGCTCGTGAGCGAAAATGCAGTTCCCAACCCTACAATGACAAAACCAATCACAATCAAAAGCGCACTTCCCAGAATGACCGACCGTCCACCTATACGAGAAATAACATTGCCCGCACTAAGTAGTCCCAATAAGGAACCCGCGGCTAATCCAAAAATAATAATCCCCATTTCGGCAGTCGAGACATGCAAAATATCGCGTATGACAGGCGTGCGGGATACCCAGGAAGCAAAAGCTATACCCGGTAAAGCGAATAAAACAAATAAAACATTGCGAACTATCCTAGGATTCATGGAGGGTTCTACTGTCATCGCTTAGCTCCTTAACGATACTTTTTATATATCTTTTAATAAGTAGTATTATAATAAATCATTCTATTTGCATCCAGCACTATTTGTCAACCTGGGCGGTATCAAAAAGGAATGCTTCCTTGTCCGTTTACTTAGACTAGAAGCATTCCTTTTATTTTTAATGTTACGCTTGATGAAGCGCTCCAATGCTAAGGCCAAACGCAGCTTCGTGAATCACTTCTCCAGTCGTTGGATGAGCAAAAACCGTTTGCGTGATTTGCTGCTCTGTCAGCTCATTGGCAATCGCCAATGTCAGGCTACTGATTAAAGATGATGCATCTGGACCAATGATCGATCCACCCACAATTTTTTGTGTCACATTATCCTTTATCAATTTAATAAAGCCTTCCGATTCATTCATCGTTAATGCTTTCCCATTGCTGGAGAACGAAACTTTGCTTACACTGAAATCCATTCCCTCTCGCTTGCATTGATCCTCTAATATACCAACACTTGCGATTTCGGGTGAAGTAAAGATGACATTTGGAATGGCGGCATAGTGCATACCTTCCGATCCACCCATGATGGCATCAATAGCCGTGATCCCCTGATGGGAGGCGACATGGGCAAGCTGCATAATATCCGTCACATCACCAATGGCATAGATATGTTCGACGTTTGTACGCATATATTCGTTAACGGCAATGCCTTTCCCTCGCTCATTGCGCTGGATACCCGCTTGTTCAATATCCAGTCCATCCAAATTGGGCTCACGTCCGATCGCAACAAGCACTTTCTCGCTAACTAACAAATGCTCACCTTGTTTGTTTTCATAGGTGACAATAGCCTGTCCATTGTCCGCCTGTTGGATCTTAGATACCTTGGATTGGGTATGGATATGAATCCCAGCATTCTCTGCCAATTGTTTAATTTCTTCTGAAATGTCACTGTCAACCATGGTCAACAAACGATCCATAAATTCTACTACGTGAACCTCTACGCCGAAATTGCGATAGATGAAAGCAAACTCCATACCAATCACACCACCGCCAATAATCGTAATACTTTTTGGTAGTTCAGTAGAGGCAAGGGCATCGGTACTATTCATTACAATAGGAAGATTGATGCCGGGAATATTCACTTTGGTAATTTTAGAACCTGTCGCAATAATGATATCGTTTGCTGTAACCTGGTAATGTCGTTGTCCTTTGACGCTTACTTGTGTGGCAGATAAAAAGGCTGCTTGACCGCGAATAATTTCAATATTATTTTTTTCCATTAAATAATCAATACCCGAAATCAATTTTCCTTTGATTTCATCTTTACGACGAATGACTTGTTTCATATCGACTTGAAGATCTGTTCCCGTATGAATACCAAACAAAGACGATTCCTTGATGTGGTGACAAATCTCAGAAGACTTCACCAGGGATTTAGTTGGAATACACCCTACATTAAGACAGGTGCCACCCAACTCCTCCTTTTCCACCAAGGCCACCTTTATTCCTTTTTTAGCGGCATAAATCGCTGCCACATACCCTCCTGGTCCAGCTCCAATAATTAGTAAGTCCACGTTCTTATCCAGTGTAGGTTGTTCCATCTTAGTAGCCTGTGATGTTACTGTAGACGTCCCCTCTTCGGCAGCAGCGTCAATTGTAAACAAGACCTGATTAGAGGACACTTCGTCGCCTTCTTCAAAGTGGATTTTACTAATGCTTCCCTCGACAGTCGCTGTAATTTCTCGAACACCTTTTCCTGTCTCAACCTCAAGTAGTACATCCCCAAAGGAAACGTTTTGTCCGAGCTGGACGTGATTTCTGCTGGCTTTCCCCTTTTTTCCTCCAGGGATCATTGACATTTTAACTTCCATAATTCTCAAACTCCTTCACAACCAAAAGAGAATTTATTGAGCCCTTTTAGCGAATAATTTAACGTCTGACTACGCCAGCTTGTACCAATTTAACCCCATTAGCCAAACAATCACCCACAGGACAAGTCTTTTCAACAAACGCTGCAAAAGCTTCTGCTTTTTCTTGGCTTTCTGTCGTTTTAAAGTGCATGACAAAACGAATCTCCTGAAAGCCACAACGAACATCCGCTAACCCCATGAACCCATCCGGGTCCAAATCTCCTTCCAGCTCTATATGGAATTCTTCATACGAAAACCCAAAGCTTTCGGCAAAAGCAGCAACAACGATCGACTGACATGCACCAAGCGCACACAGAAGTGCTTCAACCGGATTCATCGCTTTGTCGGTTCCACCAAAATCTTCAGGTTCATCCATCACAATTTTAAACCCTCTAGATTGAGCTTCCACCTGCAACCCTTCAGGTAATTTTTTTGCAGTAGCTTTAAATGTAGTTAACATAAATATAACCTCCCGTTTACTTTGTGAAAAAAATAACTTTATTCAGGGAAATTGTAGCACTCTTGGTTTCGAAAATCAATAGTTAGCTAAGTAATTTATTTTAACTGTTAAGAAAGTATCTGATATGATGAAAAGTACAAAGGTCTGTTATACTTAAGTTGATGTATAAGAAATATAGTTTAGTTGAATGGGTTGGTGTGGCCATGTTTAACTTAGAGAATTGTCTTGCTTTTATTACCAATCGTAGTGGAAAAATCTTTTCGGAAGCCTTGGAGAAAGAATTTCGGCCTTATAACATTACTAGGAGTCAATGGATTGCGATGTATTATATCTATACACATAAATCCATGACTCAACGAGAACTTGCAGAAGAATTGTCGATTAAGGAGCCAAGTGTAGTGCGGCTGCTACAAAAACTAGAAGCCGAAGGGTATTTACTTCGAAGTATTGATGACACAGACAAACGAATGAAACAAATTCAATTATCCGATCTTGGTACGCAGGTTTGTCTTAAGCTTCTGCCGATTGCTGAGAAGTTTAAGCAAGACACCATTGCTGGGATCTCTCAAGACGATCTTCATACCTTTGAGAGTGTGCTTCAGAGAATGGTTGATAACACAAGGAAATAGCAAATATAGAAAAACGACCAAGAAAGGTACTTCCCTTGGTCGTTTTTCTTATAAAGCAAGCATGTAATTGCTGTTTTACACTTCTATACTTACTGGAAAAGTAGAAGTAAATGGTTAAGTAAGTAAGATCGGCTTGATTCCAAAAAAAGGCACACCCCTTACTGGGATGTGCCTTTTTATCTTGCTTGGCGGCGTCCTACTCTCCCAGGACCCTGCGGTCCAAGTACCATCGGCGCTGGAGGGCTTAACGGTCGTGTTCGGGATGGGTACGTGTGGAACCCCTCCGCTATCGCCACCAAACATGAATTTGCCTCGCAAATTCTAACTTCAAGGTTACACCCTGAAAACTGGATCCGAAACTTATTGCGTCTTATCTTTAGGATAAGCCCTCGACCGATTAGTATTGGTCAGCTCCATGCATTACTGCACTTCCACCCCCAACCTATCTACCTCGTCGTCTTCAAGGGGTCTTACTCATTGGGAAATCTCATCTTGAGGGGGGCTTCACGCTTAGATGCTTTCAGCGCTTATCCCTTCCGTACATAGCTACCCAGCGGTGCTCCTGGCGGAACAACTGGTACACCAGCGGTACGTCCATCCCGGTCCTCTCGTACTAAGGACAGCTCCTCTCAAATTTCCTACGCCCACGACAGATAGGGACCGAACTGTCTCACGACGTTCTGAACCCAGCTCGCGTACCGCTTTAATGGGCGAACAGCCCAACCCTTGGGACCTACTTCAGCCCCAGGATGCGATGAGCCGACATCGAGGTGCCAAACCTCCCCGTCGATGTGGACTCTTGGGGGAGATAAGCCTGTTATCCCCAGGGTAGCTTTTATCCGTTGAGCGATGGCCCTTCCATGCGGTACCACCGGATCACTAAGCCCGACTTTCGTCCCTGCTCGACTTGTAGGTCTCGCAGTCAAGCTCCCTTCTGCCTTTGCACTCTTCGAATGATTTCCAACCATTCTGAGGGAACCTTGGGGCGCCTCCGTTACTCTTTAGGAG
>NC_017542.1:0-112500 GCF_000237325.1 Paenibacillus polymyxa M1 | reverse complement strand
CAACGAAGGCGAACCTGGACGAGAGTCGTATTTGGAGTTATCTCTTGCTTACTGCTTGTCGTTATCTCTGGATTTGTGTATGAGTCGATTGCATCCAAACACGATAAGTCGCAATATCCTCCTCTGGGGAGAATGGTCGACGCCGGAGGCTATCGTCTCCATATTCATAAAATAGGTGCTGGCTCTCCGACGATCGTGCTTGAATCAGGAAGCGGGGAAAGTAGCCTGTCCTGGAGGGATATTCCCGAGAAGCTGTCATCCTTCGCCACCGTTGTATCTTATGATCGGGCAGGCTATGCATGGAGCGAGGAGGCAAATACACCACGCACCGGTGAAAACATCGTTCGGGAGCTTCATACTGCTCTAAAGAATGCAGACATCCAACCTCCTTATATCTTTGTAGGTCATTCTCTCGGGGGGATGTACTCAAGGCTTTATGCACAAACATACAGAAACGAAGTAGCAGGACTGGTTCTAGTGGATGCTAGGCCTGAGAATGATGCTCGCCGGACCAATAAGATCTATGCCAAAGAACGACCTAAGGGCAATCCCTCGCCACTCATATCCATTCTCCTAGAAAAAGCAGGGGCTTTCCGTCTGTTTCCCAATTTTATGCTAAACGGACGGGTGGAGTATCGAGATAGAAAATCTTTTGTGAATATTGTTGCTTCCCCTAAGTACTTCCGCTCTGTTGCCGAGGAGGGTGATCTGGCGAGCACTACCGAAGATGCCATACGCGGCCAGCATTTGGGTAACCTCCCTGTGCGTGTGATAGCCCGAGGCATTCAGCAAGATTTGACTCAGTTTGGTATTAGCAAGCGTGGAAATGATCAGATCGAACAAAGCTGGCAAATTGGGCAACGCGAGATGCTCAATATCTCTACCAATAGTAAATTTATTGTTGCCAAGAAGAGCGAGCATATGATTATTCATGATCAACCAGAGCTTGTCATTCAAGTCATCCGTGAGCTCATCTCCAATATCCATTATTCTCGGTCAACCGTTGCTAAAACAAACACTGATCATTAGAGGCACTACTCTCTGCATATTGAGGATTTCATAAAATAAAAAAGACGCCCGGGTCCCTCCTACATAAAGGAACCCGGGCGTCTTTGCTGCTCACTACTACTCTCGTTGTTTGATCTTAGGACAAAATAGGCTTGTTTTTAGATGAGGCTTCTGCAATTTTACCAAGTATTTGTCTCAGTACTTTAGCATTTTCCCCGACAAAACCGGAATCAAGCAGCACATCATGCGTTCCGATGACTTCGTATTCTTTGTATTGGCCAAGTGTTGCCTGTTGCCATAACAATTTATCTAATGATGTATCCGGCCCAATACTATCATCCTCTGCAATCAGAGCATGGATATTTGCATGAACTTCACCTGCGTTAATAAGTTCATCGCGGTAGGTGGAGTAAACTAGCATTTTTTCCATGACTCGCTCCCTGTCCGCTGGATCTGCGAGGAATGCTTTGTACTGCTCTCTAATGCTGTCCAACACTGTCTCGACAATCTCTTCAAGCTCCTCTGGTGTCGATTCATCCTTGGACATCTTTCTCATAGCATCTACCATAATAATGTCGCCAACATGGTACCCTCGCATTTCCATGGCTTTAGCTACCTCGAAGGCCAGATTTCCTCCAAGTGAGTATCCCAGGAATACATATGGACCCTCTGCTTGAATATCCACGATGGCATCGATGTATCGATCCAGCATATCCTGACCCTGGTACCGATCGCCGATAAATTCCATCCCGTACACCTCGCAAAGCCCTTCCAGCTCCTTGGCCATCTCATAGTACCCCAAAGAGTGGCCTACCCGTGGAGGGAAGCAAAATACTTTAAGTGTTCCTTTCCCTGGGAAGCGGATAATCTCCATTTCTTGTTCATCCGCAGCAGCTGTTGCCTGCAGCTTGAAAATTTCATGTGCCATTTCTTCCACTGTCGGCAGATTAAACACGGCCTGGAGCGGGAGATGGACGCCCATACTGGACGAGATCCTTTGAATCAAGCCCAATACTTTCAGGGAATGGCCCCCAAGCTCGAAGAAATGATCCCTGATTCCGATTTCCTGTACACCGAGCACCTCGGACCAAATCTGAGCGAGCTCTACTTCTGTCTGCGTACGCGGCGCGATATACTCCGCCGTACTCCGCAGAAGGGTTTCCGGTGCTGGTAGCGCTTTGCGATCCAATTTGCCATTCGGATTCAGTGGCATTTGTCCCAGCTGTATGAAAGCAGATGGAATCATGTAGCTTGGCAGCTCGCTGGCCAGTGCCTCGCGTAGGACGCCCGCTGCGAGCCCTTCCTCGGCCACAAAGTATGCGCAAAGCTGAGTACTTCCGCTGGAGTCAGCCAGTGCTAGAACAACCGCTTCCTGCACCGACGGCACCTTCAGGATTTGTGCTTCCACTTCTCCCAGCTCAATGCGGTAACCGCGGATTTTTACCTGGTGATCGATCCGCCCTAAATACTCAATATTCCCGTCTGGCAACCACCGGGCCAAATCGCCTGTTCGGTAAATCCGTTCTCCTGGCTTGTATGGATGAGGAATGAACTTCTCTGCCGTCAGGTCCGGCTGGTTGAAGTACCCTCTCGCTACCCCTTCACCTGCAATGCAGAGTTCCCCCGGCACACCTACTGGTGATAACTGAGCAGCGCTATCCATCATCCATACTTGGACGTTAGCGTACGGTTTGCCGATAGGCACATGCGTTAGAGCTGCGGTCTCAGGACTCGTTGTATATCGAGTCGCATATACAGCCGCTTCCGTAGGACCGTAGATGTTCTCCAGTACTGCATAAGGAGATACTTTATAGTACTCTTCCACAAGTTTGGCAGGCAGCGTCTCGCCGCAGGCAAACAGATATTTCAGAGTAGGGAATCCTTGGGTACTGCTTTCTTTCAAATATTGAACGAGCACGCTGAGCATCGAAGGTACCAAATTAAGATGCGTGATTCGGTTTGTATCCACAGCTTCCAGCAGTGCCACCGGGTCTTTGTCCACGCCCTGCGGCAGGATCACAAGCGTCCCCTGTCCAAAGAACCAGCAGAACAGCTCTGGCACGGAGAAGTCAAAGGTGAATGTCGTTTTGAGCAGGAATCGATCACCTGCCAACATCGGATATTCAGCTTCCAACTGGCTCAGTGTATGGACGGCGGAGCGATGCTCAATCATTACACCTTTCGGCTTGCCGGTTGAACCCGACGTGTAAATGATATACGCCAGATGCTCTGGCCCTGCAATTGGCTCCAGATTGGAGTCATCCGCATGATACGCCTGCGGATCATCCAGTGCCAGGATCGTGCCAGTGAATGGGAAACGATCTATGAGATGACTCTTCGTCAGCAGAAGCTTCGCTCCCGAATCCTCCAGCATGTGGCGGATACGGTCTTCCGGAAACTCCGGATCAATCGGTACATAGGCGCCGCCCGCTTTTAGAATGGCATGGATGCCAATGATCATCTCAAGCGAACGCTCGACCATGATGCCGACTGGCTGATCCGGTCTGACCCCTTGCGCACGCAGCGTACGTGCAAGGCGGTTGGCCTGCTGATGAAGTTCTCCGTAGGTAAGCTCCGTTTCGCCGAAAATAAGTGCTGTATGATCCGGTGTGAGCGCAGCTTTTTCCTCAAATATACCGTGAAGGGTCTTCTCACGCGGATAAGGAGCTGCTGTGTCTCCCCATACCTCTATAATTTGTGATTTCTCTTCTGGCGTAATCAGCTCCAGCTCATCAATACGGATAGCAGGTTGTACAGATACGCTTGTCAGAATTTTCGTCAAGTGTCCTTGAATCCGTTCCACGCTCTCCCGGTCATAGACACGAGCATTATAACGATACAAGAACTCTAGACTACGTCCCGGCAGCACAATGAGGTTAAAATCATAATTCGTCTGTTCAAACATCTGAACATCCGTAATTTTGTATTCAGCCTCATCATTGGCAATTTTCTCTTCCAGGTGCTCTTCTACCGGGTAATTTTCAAATACCATAATATGAGAAATTAAATCTTGCTTTTGCTCACTCTGTGCCTGAATCTCATAGAGCGGATAGGAATCATAAGCATGTCCTGCCAAATATAATTCCTGCTGTCTCTTCATTACATGCGAGAACGATTCGCTTCCTTCGGCTTGAACTCGAACTGGAACTGTATTAATGAAGAGACCGATCATGCTTTCGATACCCGGAATCTCGGCAGGTCTGCCCGATACCACACTTCCGAAGACGACATCCTGGCTTCTATTATAGCGTTGCAACACGATTCCCCAGGCTGCTTGCATCAGTGTGTTCATCGTCACCTGGTGCTGCTTGGCCACTTGTTCCAGGCGCTCGGTCAATTCCGCATCCAACGTGAATACCAGCTTCTCTGACAAGTAGGCTTCTGCTTTGGCCGATGGCTGTGTAAAAGCCTGTGGCAGCTTCGTCTGCTGCTCGTAGCCTTCCAGATATCCTCTCCAGTAAGAGGATGCCTCTTCCTCGCCTTGTTTCTCCAACCATTGAATGTACTGGCTGTACGATGCTGCTGCAGGAAGCTCAGGTTCCTTTTGCTCACGTAGAGCTCCGTATGTTTCAAACACTTCCTGAAGTACAAGCGGCATACACCAGCCATCCAAAATGATGTGATGAGAGCTCCACAACAGATGGTAATGCTCTTTTGCAGTACGTAGAATAGCAACACGCAGCAAGGCTTCGTTCGCAAGATCAAAGCCTCTTGCTTTGTCTTGGGCAATGTAAGCTACAAGACGCGCTTCTATTTCACTGGATTCCAGCTCATGCAAATCCTCGTATACGAAATCGCATGCTCTTTCTTTGAACACAATCTGTATGGGGAAATCGCCCCATCCGGCATGGAAATTCGTTCTCAATATGGCATGCCGTTTCATCAGATGCTGTAAGCTGCGTTTGAAATCCTCAGGATAGAACACTCCCTGAATTTCAAATGTGGCCTGCTCAAAGTAGACCTCTGAATGAGGCTCCAGCAAGCTGTGGAACAACATTCCCTTTTGCATTGGTGTCAGTTTATACATATTTTCAATGCTACCGATGTGCCGTGTCTGCTCTTCCAGCTCCTCGATTTCCTCCAAGCTGATATCTTTGAGGAGTACATCGCTTGGTGTAAGTTCGGTTCTTTCCTTGCGCACACAGTGCCCAATAACTTCACTGAGACGCTCCTTCAGGATACCGACAAAATTCTCTACCGAATCTGCATGGAACTGCTGATGGTTATAGCTGACCGAAAGCTGAAGCTGTCCTTCGGTAATCAGCCCATTGATGTTCAATGCCTGATGCTGCACCATCTGCTCACTGACCTCAGATCCTGCCGAGTAAGGTGATACCTCCATCGTTCCCTCTGCAAGATCCTGATCAAACTGCCCCAGGTAGTTGAAGGTAATCTCCGGTTCTGCCGAGAAGGAGGAGCCATCCGATACGTCGCTCAAATATTTCAAAATACCATATCCTACACCTTTGTTCGGGATACGACGCAGATCTTCCTTAATACGCTTGATTCTGGCGCCGATCTCCATTTCGCCTCCCATCTCAAGGGCGACAGGATACTGACTTGTAAACCAGCCTATCGTGCGAGTGATATCCAATTCTGGTACTACAGGCTCCCGTCCATGTCCTTCCAGCAGGATGCCTACACGTTCGATCCCTGTCCACTCTTGAACTGCCATACCGAGGGCCGTCAAGAGCAGATCGTTAACTTCCGTATTGTAAGTGCGATTCGCCTCTTTCAAGAACTGCTCTGTCTCTTCTGCCGACCATGTTACCGTAACAGCCTCGCTGTCTTTTATAAGAAGAGCGCCGTCCACCTTGTCTTTTGGAAGAAGGGCAAATCCCTCTCCTTCCACCTCTGCCCAAAAGCTGCGTTCTTGTTCAGCCGCCGGGCTGTTGGCGTATTGCGTGATTCCATCAACCCATGCACGGTACGAATCCGTCTTCTGTGGAAGTTTGACCGCTTCTCCACGTGCTGCCTGCTCGTAGCCTTCCTGTAGGTCCTCAAAGAGAATACGCCAGGATACGCCATCCACAGCCAAGTGATGAATAATGATCAACAAATGTTCGCCTTCCGTACAGCGGAACAGACCTAGTCTAAAGAGAGGTCCATCCTCCAGAGAGATGCTGCGCTGAATGGCTTCTGCACCTGCTTCTATTGCCAAAGCCGGATCCTTTTCATCCCGCAAATCGTGGATTTGGAGGCTGTACAGTTCACCTTCTCCCAAGCTACGGTTCCAGGCTTCTACTCCGTGCTCTCCTTGGCGGAACACCAGTCGCAGCGCATCATGGTGCTCTGCAATTTTTTGAATAACCTTGGCGAGCGCATCGGTATTAAAGCCTTCACGTCGGTACAGCATAACCGACTGATTAAAGTGATGAAGATCCGTTGACTGCTCTTCGAGAAATCTGCGCTGGGCAGGTCCCAGTTTTACTGTTCCGTGTACCTCGCTCTGATCCGCAATTCGGCTGACTGCGCTAACGCGCTGAGCCAGTTCAGCAATTGTTGGATAGCTGAACAAGTCCTTCATTTCCAGCTTGTAGCCTGCATGGAGAAGTCTTGATGAAACCTGAATCGATTTGATCGAGTCGCCTCCAAGTTCGAAGAAATTATCATGTATACCAACAAGCGGCACGCCGAGCACACCTTGCCAAATCGAAGCCAAAATGTTCTCCACATCCGTCCGAGGAGCAGCAAAGGCGGCTCCTGCCTTCACACCCACGTTTGGTTCAGGCAGTGCCTTGCGATCCAGCTTGCCATTCGGTGTCAAAGGCATTACGTCCATTTGGACAAAGTAAGACGGAATCATATATGCAGGCAGTTCAGCAGACAGTTCATTTCTCAGCTCGCTGACAGACATTTCCCGATCCGCTACAAAGTAAGCACATAGAGACTTCTGTCCATTGGCATCTGCCCACGCAACAACGAGAGCTTCCTCAACAAGTGGCATATCCAGCAACTTGGCCTCAATCTCACCAAGCTCAATACGATAGCCCCGGATTTTGACTTGATGGTCAATACGCCCAATGTACTCAATGTCTCCATTAGGAAGGCGACGAGCTAAATCTCCGGTCCGATACATATTTCCTTCCGCGGCGAACGGATTCCTAATGAATTTTTCGGCGGTAAGATCCGGACGGTTCAGGTATCCACGGGCTACTCCGTCCCCGGCGATGTACATTTCGCCCTCCACACCTAACGGTACGAGACGAAGCTGTTCATCCAAGATATGAATGTATATGTTATCGGACGGCAATCCAATCGGTACGGATTCCCGTGTATCCTTCGCAGGATCGTACAGGTGAATCATGCAGCCGACGACGGTTTCGGTTGGACCGTATTCATTGTAAATCTTGATGTTGCCACCAAAGAGGTCGGTAATCGTTTTTGACAAATGCGTGGTCAGATTCTCTCCACCCACAATGAGCTGCTGAATGCGACTTTCCGCTGGAATGGTCATGTCTTTTATGAGACTGAGATGTGTCGGCGTCAGCTTGAGAATATCGACCGCATTTTCGCGCAAAATATGCTGAACAACCTCCGCTTTATCTATACCATCATAAATCCGTACTATTCCTCCGTTTATTAACGGAGTAAACATTGATGTCATCGTCAAGTCAAACGAAATGGATGAATACAGCGGGAAGTCCGTTGGTTGCCCTGCACAATAGACTTTATTGGCCCACCAGATGTAGTTCACGATTCCTTTATGGTTAATCATGGTTCCCTTCGGATTTCCTGTTGTACCCGAAGTATAGATTAAATACACCAAATCGTTTCCTCTCACAGGAATATTAGGATTATTCACTCCAGTTCCGTAGATGTGCGGAGAATCCAATTCCATAACCATTCCCTCAAAGGACGCTAGCTTCGTCAGGTGGCTCTGTGTGAGCAGAATCTCAGCGCCAGAGTCCTTCAGAATATACTGTATCCGCTCCTGCGGATATTCAGGATCAATCGGTACATAGGCTCCGCCCGCTTTGAGCACGCCCATAATGGCAACCAGCAGTTCCACTGATCGATCCGCCAATAGACCCACTACTTGTTCGCTCCGCAGTCCTTGGGCTATCAAGGTCGAAGCCAGTCTGTTTGCCCACTCGTTCAGCTCCCGATACGTGATCTGGATGTCACCGCTTATTGCCGCGATCTTATCCGGCGTACGGGCAACCTGTTCTTCAAACAAGGTGTGCAGACCCTGATCACTTGGATAGACATGAGCCTTGCCACCCCAGTCTAGCAGGTTCGTCCGTTCCTCTGTTGTTACAATCTCCAGCTCCTGTATCGTTGCTTGCGGACGAGTAGCTACCTGATCGAGCATTTGCAACAAATGTCCTCCGATTCGCGCAATACTTTCTTGCTCGTAGACCGAAGCATTGTAGCGAATGCAGACCTTAATGTCCTCGCCTGGAATGACAACCAGGTTAAAGTCATAGTTGGTTTGCTCAAACATGGCGAAGTTGGCGACTTCGAGATTGTCCTCTGTGTGGTTACCCGACTGTTCTACCTGTTCGTCGAGCGGATAATTTTCAAAGATCATAATATGAGAAATCAGGTCTTGCTTTTGAGTTGTTTTCCCCTGAATCTCATACAGCGGATAAGTGTCGTAGGCACGACCAGCCAACGAATGTGCCTGTGTACGTTTCATCACCTCGACGAAGGCCTCGTCTTTGGATGACTGTACACGGATAGGTACTGTATTAATAAACAGACCCACCATATTCTCGATCCCTGCAATCTCAGCAGGTCTACCCGATACAACACCGCCGAAAACTACATCCGAGCTGGCATTGTAACGCTGGAGAATCAGTCCCCAGGCTGTCTGCATGAGTGTGTTGACCGTCACATGATTGCGCTTCGCGACAACGTCCATTTTGCGGGTCAAGGCTGTACCCAAATGGAGAACATGCTCATTCAGAACGTAGCCCTCTTCTTTAGCTTGAGATTTCGTTTTAGCTTCTGGCAATACCGTATTGCCGTCATAGTCTTCGAGATATTGACTCCAATATGTTGAAGCCTCTTGATCGTCCTGTGCATCAAGCCATTCAATATAACGGCTGTAGGGCTGAGCCGGCGGCAGTACAGGCTGTACTTGCTGACGCAGGGCAGAATAATAATCGAACAGCTCCTGTGTAATAATCGGGATGCACCAGCCGTCCATGACAATATGATGGAAGCTCCACAATACAAGGTGGCTTTGTTCTTTTTGCAAGACAGTCACTCGCATCAGCGGATCTTCTGACAAGCTGAATCCCTTAGCCATATCTTCAGTAGTGTAAGCCTGAATCTGGGCTTCTTGCTCCTCCAACGTAGCGGCACGCAAATCTACGTAGTTCAGAGGGATAGGCCGTTGCTTAAAGACAACTTGCAGCGGTACATCAGTAATATTGTTGTAAAAACCGGTACGCAGTATGGCATGTCGTTGCGCCAAAGCCTGGAAGCTCTCGAAGAAGGTATCTACATCGAAGCTGCCACGTAGCTCAAAACTTGCCTGCTCAAAGTAGGAAGAGGAGTCCGGCTCCAGCAAGCTGTGGAAGAGCATGCCCTTCTGCATTGCCGTTAGCTTGTACACATCCTCAATCTCTCCAATATGGGCCGTCTGGGCTGTGAGTCGATCAAGCTGCTCCAGGGTCAGACCTTGGAACAGAACATCACTTGGAGTAAGCTGTACACGCTCCTGAGCCACACAATGCCGGATAACCTCGCTAAGGCTTGACTGTAATAATTCAGCAAAATGGCTTACCGTCTCCTTACGGTACTGCCTATTGCTATACGTAATCGTCAGTGATAGCTGGCCTTCGGCAACCATGCCATTCACATCCAGAGCATATTGCTGTGGTGTGTAATCGCTGAGCGCCTTACCGACTGAATGTGTAGACAAGCTAAGAGCATTCCCCTCCAAATCCTGGTCAAACTGTCCAAGGTAGTTGAAGGAAACTTCTGGTTCTACGCTGAATCGAGTGTCTTTTTCCGGTGCCATATATTTCAGCAGACCGTAGCCGATACCTTTGTGCGGAACCTCACGCAAATTCTCCTTGATGCGCTTGATCCGGATAGATACTTCCTGCCCATCTTGCAGGTTCAGCAGAACAGGGTACTGAGTTGTGAACCAGCCCACGGTACGGGTAATATCCAGATCTGGTATGATCATTTCCCGGCCATGCCCTTCAAGGTTAACCAGAACCTGCTCCATGCCTGTCCAGCGCTGAATAGCTGCTCCCAGAGCAGTCAAGAGCAAATCATTCGTCTCCGTATGATAAGCCCGGTTTGCTTGTCGCAACAGCAGGTCGGTTTCTTCAGTAGACCAAGTTACCGTAACCGACTCGGTATCCCGAATGGTGCCCGGCTCCTGATCCTGATCCTTTGGCAGTGGAGTCAGAACCGTCTCCTCAATCTGCTGCCAGTATGAACGTTCCTTGTCCAGAGCAGGGCCTGCTGCATACTTCGCCGCTTGCTCGGACCATACAAGATACGAATCAGTCTTTTGCGGAAGAACAATCGCTTGTCCGTTCAACGCCTGCTCGTATCCTGTTGCAATGTCCTCAAACAGGATGCGCCAGGACACGCCGTCAACCAAGAGGTGATGAATGACAATCAACAAATGATCGCCATCCTTACAATGGAACAAGCCTAGCTTGAACAGCGGGCCGTCTTCCAAGTGGAAGCTTGCCTGAATGGCATCGGCCTGGGCTTGAACAGCAGCTACCTCGTCATCTGCCTGCCGCATATCGGCGATGTCCAATGTGTAGAGTTCACCTTCGTCAACTCCCCGATTCCAAGCCGTGTATCCCGCTTCTGTAGGTCGGAAAACCATACGAAGCACGTCATGATGGATCGCAATTTGGTCCATTGTCAACCGGAGTGCAGCCTCATCAAAGCCGTCTTTCCGATGGAGCATGACAGCATGATTGTAATGATGCGGCTCTGCTGTGTGGCGTTCAAAGAACCAACGCTGAATTGGCATTAACTCCGCTGCACCCTTGATCTCACCTTGCTCTGCTGTGCGTCCGGCTACCTGAAGATACGGGCTTAGCTCGGCAATGGTCGGATATTTGAAGAGATCCTTCATCTCTAATTTATATCCGGACTGGAACAATCTGGAGGATACCTGAATCGCCTTAATAGAGTCACCGCCCAGATCGAAGAAATGATCATGGATACCGATCTGCTGTGCTCCCAGCACACCTTGCCATACGGAAGCCAAAGCTTCCTCAGCTGCGTTCCTCGGCGCTTCATACACCGCTCCAGTCTGCACATTGGCCTCTGGAGCCGGAAGCGCTTTGCGATCCAGCTTGCCATTTGGCGTCAACGGCATCTGTTCTAATTGCATAAAGTAAGACGGAATCATATAAGCCGGCAGTTCAGCAGCCAAGGCTTTTCTCAATTCGCCTACCGTCAGCATCTGATCCGCAGTGAAATAGCCGACCAGCACTTTTTGTCCACTTCCATCCTCTCGGGCAAGCACAACGGCCTCCCTTACAGACGGAGCATGGAGCAGCTTCGCCTCCACTTCGCCCAGCTCAATGCGGTAACCCCGAATTTTAACCTGATGGTCAATCCGTCCGAGATACTCCATGCTGCCATCCGGCAGCCAGCGTGCCAAGTCACCTGAGCGGTACATACGCTCGCCCGCTTCAAACGGATGAGCTACAAACTTCTCTTCCGTCAATTCCGGTCTATTTAGGTAGCCACGCGCCAGCCCTTCGCCCGCAACGTAGAGTTCACCCGGAATGCCAATCGGTTGTGGACGGCGTTGTTCATCCAGAATGTACGCACGTAGTGTCGGAATCGGGATACCGATATTACTGCGGCCCTGCTCAATTTCCAGTTCTGTAATTTCCTTATAGGTCACATGCACGGTCGTTTCCGTGATGCCATACATGTTGATGAGCTGCACTTGCGGATATTTCGCTCTCCAGTCCTTGAGCAAGGCCGGGCTTAATGCCTCTCCACCAAAGATAATCATGCGGAGGCTCAACTCTGCCGCGCGATGACTAAGTTCTTCCTGTAGCAACTGGTAGAAGTATGTTGGCGTCTGGTTCAACACGGTAACCTTCTGATCCTTAAGCAATTGCAGGAAACGCTCAGGGCCCTTCGCGGTCAACGACGGAACGATGACCAGACGACCTCCGTTCAGCAATGCCCCGTACATTTCCCATACAGAGAAGTCGAAACAGAACGAATGGAACAGCGTCCACGTATCCTGAGAACCGAAGTCAAACATATTTTTATCATTAAAGAGCAAGCGGACTACATTTTTATGCTCGATCAGTGTTCCCTTAGGCTTGCCTGTCGTACCCGATGTGTAGATGACGTAGGCAAGATGATTCGGTCCAGCTGCAGGCTCCAGATTTGAGATATCTTCCTTGTAGGAAGCCGGCTCATCCAGATTGATGACGTCCCCGGTAAAGGAGACACGTGTCTCCAGATGTGCTTGTGTCAGCAGAAGCTTGGCTCCCGAATCCTCAAGCATAAAACGAATGCGATCCTCTGGATATTCAGGGTCCACAGGGACATAAGCTCCGCCCGCCTTCAAAATGGCTAAAATCCCAACGACCATTTCAAGGGAACGATCTGCCATGATTCCAACCAGACCATCTGGTTGCAGACCACGCTCGCGCAGTGTTCTGGCAAGTCCGTTGGCCCGCTCATTCAGCTCGCTATAAGACAGGGTTGCCTCTTCACATACGACTGCTACTGCATCCGGATTACGAACAGCCTGTTCCTCGAACAGTGCATGAATCGTTTTGTCACGAGGATAATCTGCTTTGGCTTCGTCCGCATCCTTCATCAACATCGATTTTTCCTGCGGTGTCACGATATCCAGGGATGACAACGACATTCCCGGATTGGCGATAGCTTCCTGAATAAGCTGTACAAAGTGGCCTGCCATCCGCTCAGCGGTCTCCCGCTTGTAGATTGCAGTCGCGTATTCCAGCGTGCAGTTCAATGTCCCATCCGCTTCGCTCACCGTCAGTGTGAGGTCGAACTTGGCAGCAGGATGTACATGATCGTAAGGAGTGAAACGCAATCCCTCGATTTCTTGTTCTCCCTGCTCGATATTTTGCAGAACAAACATAGTATCAAATAGTGGGTTACGACTCAGGTCACGCTGAAGCTGCAGCTTCTCTACCAGCTCCTCGAACGGATAGTCCTGGTTTTCATAGGCCCGCAGGGCTGTTTCCTTCACTTCCTGCAAGTAAGCCTCGAAGGACTTTTCGCCCTCTGGATAAGTACGCATTGCCACTGTGCCTACGAACATACCGATGAGACCTTCGAGTGTGGCATGGGATCTTCCCGCCACTGGTGAACCGACAATGACATCTTCCTGACCCGTGTACTTATGCAAGAGCGTCGTATAGGCTGCCAGCAGCACCATAAACAGCGTAGAACCTGTTCGGGTAGCCAGCTCCTGAAGTGAAGCGCTCAGAGAAGCATCAATCTGGAAGTCAATCCGATCTCCCGCAAAGCTTCGTACCGCAGGACGAACTTCGTCCACTGGCAAATCCAGCACCGGCAAGCTCCCGCGGAATGCATCCAGCCAGTAAGCTTCCTGGGCTTTGAGACGCTCTCTTCCGAGCTGCTCTTGCTGCCATACCGCATAATCCGCGTACTGGATTTGTAGCGCAGGCAATACGTCCTCTTCTTGGTAGAAACGGAGAAACTCCTCTATGAGAATATTCATAGAAACCCCATCTGAGACAATATGATGCATGTCAAACAATAGTAAATGGCGCTCATGTGCAATACGAATCAGACCCACCCGCAGCAATGGAGCTTCACCAAGATCGAAAGGACGGACAAATTGCTGAAGGGTAGCTTCTGCCTCTGACTCGCTCAACTCCGCATATTCCACCGTAAACGGAACATCCGGTAGGATTTGCTGTACAGGTTCACCGTTAACGGTCACAAAACGGGTGCGCAGTGAACCATGACGACGAATCAGACGACGGAATGCCTGCTCCAGCCGTTCCCGATTCAGGTCTCCCTCAACCGTAAGGATACCTGGCATATTGTAGCTCAGCTCTCCACCTTCCAGCTGACTAAGGATAAACAGCCGTTTTTGGGCTGAGGACAATGGATAGTGCTCGCGTGCTTCGGCTGTAGGAATTTCTTCGAAATTCAGCGGTGTATAGCCTTCAATGGCCCGAGCCAATCCTTCAATGGTAGGCGACTCGAACACTTCTCTTAGACTAATCTCGCGATTCATCTCCTTACGAATTCGTGAGACTAGCAGAGCTGCACGCAGTGAATGGCCTCCAAAATGGAAGAAATTATCCTTTACTCCCGCGCTCTCTACACCGAGCACCTCTTGCCAGATTTCGGCTAATTGGATTTCTATAGGTGTCTTTGGAGCCTCAGATGAAGTCACTGCCCATCCACGCTCGCCTTGCAGCGCTTTTCGATCTATTTTTCCGTTCGACGTTAAAGGCATGTCCTCCAGTTGTATGAAGCGAGAAGGGATCATATATCCAGGCAGCATCTCCGACAGATCTGCTCGGAGCTCGGATACCTCAAGTTTCTGAGCAGCTACGAAGTAAGCGACTAGATCCTTGTAGCCGTCATCACTCTCCACAGCCAAAACCACGACTTCCTGAACGGACGGCACTCTGAGCATGTGTGCTTCGACCTCGCCCAGCTCGATCCGATAGCCACGGATTTTGACTTGGTGATCTATTCGACCTAGGTACTCGATGGTTCCATTCGATAACCAGCGAACTAGGTCGCCTGTCCGATACATACGCTCTCCTGGAGCATACGGATTGTCCACAAATTTCTCATCCATTAACTCAGGGCGGTTATGGTACCCCCGTGCTAACCCGATACCCGAAATGCACAGTTCTCCAGCTACGCCGACAGGCAGCAATCTGAAATGCTCATCCAAGATATACACACGATGGTTGGCAATTGGTTGTCCAATGGATACGATTCCTACGGTTTCTTCACTGTTCTGGGCATTCCATATGGTAGTGCATACGGAGTCCTCAGTTGGACCATATGCATTGAAGTATTGTACATGCTTTCTCCACTTTTCGATCAATTCGACCGATGTGGCTGACCCAGCTGTTAGCAGGCATCGCAGTGTCGGCAGACGCTCTGGCTCGAGATGGATAGCGTAGGCTGGTGGCAAAGTCGCTACCGTAATCCCCTTATCGTTCATGAACTGCTCGAACAAAGCATGATCCAAAATCTCTTGTGTAGAAGGAATACACAGAGTAGCTCCGTGGCTCAATGTCGTTAAAATTTCCGAAACCGATGCATCGAACGACAGGCTTGCAAACTGAACAATCCGATCCTGCGGTGTAACTTCGAAGAGTCCGCGGTATACGTCCGACAGATTTTGTAGTCCCCGGTGTTCCACTAATACGCCCTTAGGCCGACCTGTCGTGCCTGAGGTATAGATCACGTAAGCCAAATCATCAGGGTCGGCCGTATCCTTCAAATTCGAAGTGTCGGCATCATAGGTCGACGGTTCATCCAGCAACAGGACATTCCCCGTCCAGCCTCTATGCTCCAGCAGATGAGCTTGAGCAAGGATCATCTTCGTCCCCGAATCCTCAAGCATGTAGTTGATCCGCTCTTTCGGATACTCTGGATCAATAGGAACGTAGGCGCCTCCGGCTTTCATAATGCCGTACATCCCAACGATCATATCGGTTGACCGTTCAACAATCAGCCCCACCAGGTCTCCCGTTTTGATTCCTTCAGCGCGCAGTCTTCTCGCCAATCCATTGGCTTTTGCGTTCAGCTCGGCGTAGGTCAGTACCTCGTTCTCAAATACAATGGCCGTGGCGTCCGGCGTTCGACCTGCCTGCTCCTCCAACAGCCCGTGAAACGTAGTACGGTGTTTGGAACTGGCCCCCGTGTCTCCCCATACGTTCAGAATCTGCTCTCTCTCCTGTGGTGTAACCAATTCCAGAGCATCCACGGAAATTGCAGGATTCTCCACAATTTGTTCCATCAGGTGGAACAAGTGGCCCTTGATTTGTTCGATCGTGGCTGGATCATAGACGAGCGCATTGTATTGGAACAACAATCTCATCTCTTTGCCCGGTAGAACAATTAAGTTAAAATCGTAATTCGTTTGTTCAAGAAGCTCCGCTTCCTCAATCTCAAAGGCAGCCTCGCCACCTCCCAGACGTTCTACTTCCTCTTCCACAGGATAGTTCTCAAATACCATAATATGAGAGATGAGATCCTGCTTTTGGTCCGTCTGAGCCTGGATTTCAAACAACGGGTAGGTATCGTACATATGAGAAGCCATATACTGCTCCTGCTGTCGCTTCATCAGAACTGTGAAGGGGAGATTTTCTTCCGTCTTCACACGAACTGGAATGGTATTAATGAACAGACCGATCATCCGGTCAATACCTGGGATTTCAGCTGGTCTGCCTGATACCACACTTCCGTATACAACATCCCGACTACCGTTATAGCGTTGAAGCGCAACGCCCCAGATAGACTGCAGCAATATATTCATCGTAACATGAGCATCTCTGGCCACCTTTTCCAGGCGTTCAGTCAATTCCCTGCTGACAGGATAATTCAGCTTCTCTGCTACATAACCTTCTCTTTTAGCTGCTCCATCGACTTGAGGTAAAAGCGTCTGTTGTTCGTAACCGGCCAGATATCGGCTCCAATAGTCGGCCGCAGCTGCCTCATCCTGCTGTTCCAGCCATTCAATATACCGGCTATACGGCTGAACCTCTGCCAGCTGAGGCTCTCTTCCTTCCAGGAGGGCAAAATAGTGTTCAAACACCTCCTGTGTAATTAATGGAACACACCACCCATCCATGACGATGTGGTGAAAGCTCCACAAGAGACGGAAGCTCTCTTCATCTGTGTGCAGAATCGATACACGCAGAAGCTCATCTTCAGCCAGGTTGAAGCCCTGCGCTTTATCCTTAGCCGCAAATGTCTTCAGGTAAGCTTCACGCTGCGATGCATTCATCTCACGCAGGTCTTCATACACCAATTTGGCGCCTCTATGCCGGAATACAACCTGTAAAGGCTCACCGCCCCATCCGCTGTAGAAGTTCGTACGCAGGATAGCATGGCGCTCCACCACTGCATCCAGACTGTGTCCGAAAGCGGTCGGATCAAAGCTACCCTTAAAGTCAAAGGCGGCCTGTTCAAAATAAGCCCCTGTATGCGGCTCGAACATATCATGAAACAGCATGCCCTTCTGCATCGGCGTCAGACTGTATACATTCTCAATATCGCCTATGTGATTGGTCTGCTTAGAAAGCTCCTCCAGATCAGCAATACTCAGTCCCTTGGCAAGCACGTCACTTGGCGTCAATACAGTTCTTTCCTGGGTTACACAATGCTGAAGCAGCAGCCGTAGGCTTTCTTCGATATATCCAGCGAGCTGTTTCATTGTGGATGACTTATACTGTTTTCCGTTATAACTCATCGTCAGAGTCAAGGCTCCGTCTGTCACCATACCATTGATATCTAGCGTATAGGCTGACTCTCCCAGCAAGCTTTGCGCGCTTCCGGTTGGATAAGGAGAAACCTGCAACGAGCTTCCTTGCAAATCCTGATCAAACTGCCCCAGATAGTTAAAAGAAATCTCAGGCTGCAAGTTGAAACTGTCTGCGTCCTCCTGACTGGCCATCGTTTTGAGCAACCCATACCCGATACCTTTATTCGGAATACGGCGTAGCCCCTCTTTCACAGACTTGATCAAGGCTGACAATTCAGTATTATTTCCCATGTCTAAAATGACTGGGTACTGACTTGTAAACCAGCCGACAGTACGGGTAATATCGATATTCGGCACAATCGGTTCACGACCATGCCCTTCAAGATTCACAGCAATCTTGCCAATGCCAGACCACTTAGATACCGCCATGCCCAGAGCGGCCAATAGCAGATCGTTCGTTTCCGTTTGGTAAGCACGATGGGCTTTTCTCAACAGTTGATCGGTTTCTTCCACAGTCCACTCTGCTGTCACCATTTCGCTATCCTTCAGTAAAAGGCTTTCCACAGCCTCATCCTTCGGCAACTGCTCGAGCGGCTGATCCCCTAGTTCTCTCCAATATGCCCGATGAATCTCGATTTCTGGGCTTTCCGAATAACGGGCAAGGGCATCTCCCCAGTCACGGAAGGAATCCGTCTTCTGCGGGAATGTCAGTGCTTGTCCTTGAATCACCTGCTCATAGCCTGCTGCGATATCCTCGAACAAAATCCGCCAAGATACTCCGTCCACCACTAAATGATGGATCACAATCAGCAGGTGGTCTCCATCCTGACAATGGAAAAGCCCTAACTTCATCAGCGGACCTTCTGCCAGATTGATGCTGCGCTGGATGTCGTCCGACAGCGTTGTAATGGCTGCAACTGGATTGGATTCGTTCCGTAAATCAGCAGTGAACAGACTATACAGCTCTCCTTCTTCAAGATCACGGTTCCAAGCCTCGTAGCCATGCTCGGTCTGACGGAAAACCATACGAAGGGCGTCATGGTGCTCGGCCAATTTTCTCAGCACATGATGCAAAGCCTTTTCCTCAAATCCCTGTTCACGATACAGCATGACCGCTTGATTAAAGTGATGAGGCTCTGCCTGATTCCGCCCAAAGAACCACTGCTGGACTGGAGTCAAGCGAGTCGCTCCACGCACAACTCCCTGTTCAGCCATATGCACAGCCGTTTGTATTTCTGCACCTAGCTCGGCAATGGTTGGGGATTTGAACAGTTGCTTCATCTCTAACCGATAGCCAGCCTGCAGTAACCGTGACGACACCTGAATGGCCTTGATGGAATCTCCGCCCAATTCAAAGAAATTGTCATGGATACCCACCTGTTCAGCACCCAGCACCCCTTGCCAGACAGACGCCAAAGCTTCTTCAGCCGGTGTACGAGGAGCTGTATACTTCCGTCCTGTATGCGCACCTACTTGCGGAGCTGGCAGAGACCTGCGGTCTACTTTTCCGTTTGATGTTAATGGCATACGATCCATCTGGATAAAGTAGGATGGCATCATATAGCCCGGAAGTACCTGCGATAGGGCAAGGCGTACTTCGCCTGCCGTGAGCGCACGGTCCGCCACATAATAAGCGCAAAGCTGCTTCTCTCCAAGCTCATCTGCACGAACGACGACTACGGCTTCAACTACTGACTCCACCTTGGCTAATTGAGCCTCGATTTCGGGGAGTTCGATACGGTAACCGCGTATTTTGACCTGCTCATCAATTCTTCCCTTAAACTCCAGGTTCCCATCTGGAAGCCAGCGAACCAAATCACCAGTTCGGTAGCAGCGTTCCCCTTCCTTAACAGGACTAGGGACAAATTTTTCTGCTGTGAGGTCAGGACGATTGAGATATCCGCGCGCTACACCTTCACCGCCGACAATCAACTCGCCCCAAGCACCAATGGGCTGTAATTGCAGCGATTCATTGACTACATAAGCGGTCGAGTTACTAATCGGGCGACCAATCGGCACGCCCCCTTCAACACGACCCGGAATCTTGTAGGTGGTGGAGAAGGTCGTATTCTCTGTCGGACCATAGCCATTGATAGGGACAAGATCAGGATTAGCCTCGATGACACGGTTTATATGAGATATGGACAGTACGTCACCACCTACCAGCAATGCTTTCAGTCCTCTGAACAGGTACTCATCCTGCAGTGAAAGCTGATTAAAAAGCGGTGAAGTAAGCCACATGGTTGTAATCCCGTACTTGGCAATAGCTGCTTTGAGCCGATCGGCAATCAGGATGTCATCGTTCTCCACAAAATAAAGCTGTCCGCCGTTAAGCAATGCCCCCCATATCTCAAAGGTCGATGCATCGAAGGCCACGGCTCCTGTCTGCAAAATTCGCGTGGATTCGTTTAGTTCCACATAATTGGTTTCTTTGACCAGACGGACCACGTTCCGGTGTTCAACCATAACGCCCTTCGGTCTACCTGTCGTACCCGATGTATAGATAACATAAGCGAGTCCCTCTGGTCCCTGAACTACCTCCTCAGCTTGGACAGGCTCAGACGCATAAGCCTCTGCACTGCTGAGGTCAACAATCGGTAGACCGTAGTCTACATTTATAAGCTCGCCCTTTTGTACCAGTAGTAGCTTGGCATTGGAATCTTCGAGCATATAACGAACCCGATCTTCCGGGTAATCAGGATCGATCGGCACATAGGCTCCACCAGCCTGAAGCACTGCGAGCATACCAACCACCATCTCGATACTCCGTCCGCCCATAATAGCCACTGGTTGCTCCCTTAGTGTCCCCAAACGACGCAGTGTTTGAGCCAATCGGCGTGCTTTATCTTCCAATTCAAGGTACGTTAATCGGACATCGCCGAATACCAGTGCCGTCTGCTCCGGCGTACGCTTGACTTGTTCAGCGAACAACTCATGAATAGCCTTATCCCTTGGATAAGGAGTAGCTGTCGCGTTGAATACTTCAATGATTTGTACTTTCTCCTCTGGTGTGATCATCTCAATCTCGGCCAGTTGCAACTGAGGATTAGTCGCGACTGCATGCAGAACCCGAAGCAAGTGCGTTGCCAATCGCTCTACAGTTTCCCGCCGATACAAAGCCGTACTATACTCAAGGCCAAAGGCTAGTTCAGCACCCTTCTCCTCTACATTAAGAGACAAATCAAACTTGGCTGTGACGGTGTCCATTGGGTAAGGAGTAAAGTGCACTCCATCCATGTCCTGCTCTTCTTGCTCCGTATTTTGTAATACCAACAGGGTGTCAAAGAGCGGGTTGCGGCTCACATCACGTCCTACGCCCAGTTTTTCGACCAATTTTTCAAAAGGGTAATCCTGATGCTCGAACGCCTTGAGTGCTGTTTCCTTGACTTCCAGAAGATAATCCTGAAAGGTTTTCTCTCCTGCCGGGTAACTGCGCAAGGCCAGTGTATTGACAAACATCCCAATGATGCCCTCAAGCTCCGCCCGTGGTCTGCCGGCTACTGGAGATCCTACGACGATGTCCTTCTGCCCCGTATATTTGTGCAGCAGCACCGAATAAGCCGCCAGCAATACCATATACAGTGTAGTGCCAGTACGGGATGCAAGCTCTTGTATCGCCTTATTGCCAGACTCGTCCAATGTAAAATCAATTCGGCTTCCCTCGAAACTCCGAACAGAAGGGCGCTGGAAGTCGGTAGGCAACTCCAATACCGGCAACTCTCCTTCAAAGGCTTGCAGCCAATACGCTTCAAGGTCTTGCCACTCTCTCTCAGACTGTTCCCGTTGCCATACTGCATAATCCTTATATTGAATATGCAGTTCTGGTAGGTGTTCTCCTTGATACAATTGCGTGAGTTCCTCCACCAGTATTTGAATGGAAACACCATCTGAAATGATATGATGCATATCAAACAGCAACAGATGACGCTCCTCCTGCAGCTTCACTAAGCCAACACGCAATAATGGAGCCTGACTCAGATCAAAGGCACGGGTAAAGCTGTGAATGAGCGTATCCGTTTCCTCCACCGACGCCTCGGTGTAGTCCAACGCAAACGGAACATTCTTATGCACACGTTGAACAAGCTCTCCATCCTGCATATAAAAGCCGGTTCTCAGCGATTCATGACGCTGGATCAGTGCTTTGAACGCAGACTCCAGCCGCACGCGATCCAACGGTCCGTCCACGGTGAAGGCCCCCGGCATATTGTAGCTGAGCTCTCCCCCGTCCATCTGTCTCAGCACGTATAACCGCTTTTGCGCTGAGGACACTGGGTATGCTTCGCTTTTCTCAGCCTGTGGAATAGACTCGTACACGGTTGGAATGCGTTCTTTCACCAATCGTGCCAAGGATTCAACCGTAGGCGACTGGAATACTTCACGCAGCGAAATGCTGCATCCCAGCTCTTTGCGAATCCGCGTAACGAGCAATGTCGCCCGCAAAGAGTGACCACCGATCTCAAAGAAATTATCGCGGACGCCCACGCGGGCAGCTCCCAGGATATCCTGCCAGATGAGCACCAGCTGTGCTTCCACTGCAGTTCTTGGAGCCAGATAATCCTCACCAGATTGCACGCTGCCCTCAGGAGCCGGCAACGCACGGCGATCCAGCTTGCCGTTAGGTGTAAGCGGCATTTGCTCCAGCCGGACAAAATAAGTGGGAATCATGTACGCTGGTAATTCCGTTGCCAGCTGAGACCGCAATTCCCCTGGCGAAAGATCGCTGGAGGCTACATAGTAGGCGCACAGCAATTTTTGTCCCTGTTCGTCGTCTCGCGCAAGGACAATTGTTTCCCGTACGTTCGGAGCCTTGAGAATTTGGGCTTCGACCTCGCCCAGCTCAATTCGGTAGCCGCGAATTTTGACCTGATGGTCGATCCGGCCCAAATATTCAATATTGCCGTCAGGCAACCAGCGAGCCAGGTCCCCGGTTCGATACAAGCGTTCACCCGCCCGATACGGATGTTCTACAAATTTTTCAGCCGTCAAATCTGGTCGGTTCAAATACCCACGGGCCAGACCGTCCCCCGCAATGTATAGCTCCCCCGGAACCCCGACAGGCTGCAGGCGTCTGTGTTCATCAAAAATATAAGCGCTAAGCGTTGGAATGGTTCTACCAATATTGCTTTTGCCTGCTTCAATCTCATGTTCTGTGATTTCCTTGTAGGTGACATGGACCGTCGTTTCTGTAATTCCGTACATGTTAATCAATTGCACACCAGGATACTTTGCCCGCCAGTTTTTCAGAAGAGATGGGCTCAAGGCCTCTCCGCCAAAAATAATTTTTCTAAGACTGAGCTCTGTGGATGAGTGTGCTAACTCTTCTTGTATCACCTGATAAAAATAGGTCGGCGTTTGATTCAAAATAGTAACTTGATTGTCTTTCAACAGCTCCAGGAAAGCTGCCGGGCTCTTGGCTGTAAGGGCTGGGACAATTACCAGTTTCCCTCCGTAAAGAAGCGCTCCATACATCTCCCATACAGAGAAATCGAAGCAGAACGAATGGAACAGCGTCCATGTATCCTGGGAACTGAAATCAAATAAATTGCTATCGTTAAAGAGCAGACGAACTACATTTTTATGCTCGATCAGCGTTCCCTTTGGTTTGCCAGTTGTACCCGATGTGTAAATAACATAGGCCAAATGGTTTGGTCCCGAAATGCTCTCCAGATTGGAAGCATCTCCTGTATACGTTGCGGCTTCGTCCAGACTCACAAGCTTCCCGTCAAACGTGGTACTCTCCCATAGATGGCTTTGGGTGAGCAATAAGCGGACTCCTGAATCCTCTAGCATGTAACGAATACGTTCTTCAGGATAGTCAGGATCAATTGGCACATAGGCCCCTCCTGCCTTCAAAACCGCCAACATGCCGATGACCATCTCTAGGGAACGATCAGCCATAATCCCCACGAGTACATCTGCACCCACACCTTCGGTGCGTAAATATCTCGCAAGCTGGTTAGCCTGCTCATTTAGAGCTAGGTATGTAATACTCTGCTCGCCCATCTGCACAGCTACGTGGTCCGGCGTGCGCGCGGCTTGTTCCTCGAATAAGCCATGAATCGTTTTCTCACGCGGGTAATCCACTACATCACCTTCTGAAAGAGCCAGAATGGATTGCTCTTCTGCTTCTCCCAATAGGTTTACCTCTGCGATGGAAAGCTGCGGTGTATGAATGATCTGCTCGGCGATCGTAAGCAGCTGGGACACCATGTCCGTTACTTCACTGCGCTCAAACAGCTTCGTCCGATAATCGACATCCAGTACCAGCTCGCCTTCATCCAAGATCTCCACGATATGAAGCACAAAATCATTCACTTCATCGCCGCAAAAATCATAATCCGTCAAAATGCGCACGTCATCCAAATCGACCCAGTTGATAAGGCGGTATTCCATGGAAACACCAAAAAGCCGCTGAATATCCTTGTTGCCGTGCATTTCTCTAAGATCCTGAATTAACTGATTGTACGGATATTTCTGATGCCGCAAGACTGACATTTGATCCCTAGCTACGTCCTGCAGGAAGCTCAACACCTCTACATCCTTGTCAACATATGTTCTGGCTGCGGCCGTGCTGACAAACATACCGATCTTTTGCTTCTCTTTCTTGTTCCCCCGGTTAGCGAACGAGGTGCCGATCACCACATCCGGCTGATTCGTCACTTTGTGTATGTAGATATACATCGCACCCATGAAGAATTGGAAGAGAGAAATCCTGTTTTGCTGGCAAAATGCCTGTAGCTCACGATATAGCGCCTCTGGCACAGTAAAATGCTCCCGAACAGCTTGGGTACTTAGCGATAACGGATTATATGATTTCCAACCTGTCAGTTCAGGCAAATCAGAAAATTTGTCCAGCCAGTACGCTTTATCCTTCTGGTATCTATCAGAAAGCTCATAGGCGTTCTCATCTGCAATATATTCAATATAAGAGCAATCATCGCTCAGCTTAGGTTCATTTCCTTGAATTAAATCCATATAAAAGGCTATCAGTTGATTGCCATAGACCACCATAGAAATCCCGTCAGAAATGATATGGTGCATTTTGATATTAATCCAATATTCTTCCTCACTAATCTTTACAATTAAAAACTGGAAGAGTTCAGAGTCCAATAATGGCAAAGGTTTGCTTTTGTGCTGCTCAAGCAAGGCTTCGACCTCGGAAATGCTTTCGATGTGGGTAAGATCCAGACACTCCAACTGTCTCTCTTCATAAGGAACGACATACTGCTTAGGTACTCCATCCACTGAGGTAATACGAATGCGGAACGCATCATACTGTTTGATAATCAAATTGATAGACTGCATGAAGGCAGCGATATGAATATGACCCTTCATCTTGGCTGTACCAGATAGCTGTGACACGGACGTATCCGGGTAGAGTAATTCGGTATACCATATACGCTTTTGCGCATTCGTTAAATCAAATAACTGCATGTTATTCATCTCATTTCACTCCTATATCCGTGATGTGAAATCCTCCCGCTGCACCTTGGCAGTCAGGAGGACAAAAAGACAGTTTAACGCGCGCTTCCACTCCGTCATTGATCAAGTGAAACAATTTCCTCCGCCTCAGCCACCAGTCGATCGCCTACGGTAGCCCGACCACTTCCGAGAATATAACCACGCCGACGCTTGACCACTTCAAAATAGAGGTCAATTCGGTCCCCAGGCTTCGCGAAGCTATGGAAACGAACGCCATTGAGGTTGGTCAGATATGAAATACCCCTTTTGTCAATCGCAGCGAATGCCGCTAATTGTGCAAGCGACTCCACGATCAGCATAGGAGGCATGTATGGATTAGCCTCTGTAATAAACCACTCACTCCGGGTAACAAGCTTGTACCCCTTCGCCCATTGCGACGTTTCGTACCCGGTCACGCCATCGAGCAGAAGAAATGGGTACCTGTGCGGAAGCACATCCTCAATACGGATTAGCTCTTCGCTCACAGGCTTATACCCCCTCCCACTTACGAACGGCAAGACAAACGTTGTGCCCTCCAAAGCCAAAAGAGTTACTAATCGCCGCACGGACTTCACGTTCCTGATATACATGCGGTACAAAATTCAGTTCAGGGGCTTCGGGATTGTCGCAATTGAGTGTCGGTGGTACTTTGCTGTGGATCATACTCTGTACCGTTGCAATTAATTCGACTGCCCCTGCACCGCCCATTAAATGGCCTGTCATGGATTTAATAGACGATATCGCCAAACGGGGAGCATGCTCTCCAAATACTTTTTGAATAGCGTTAATCTCCATTCGGTCATTAAACGGCGTACTCGTACCGTGGGCATTGACATAGTCAATCTCCTGCGGTGTCAAGCCGCCATCTTGCAGTGCTATATTAATCGCTTCTGCCGGGCCGGAGCCTGAGGGATCTGGAGCCGTGATATGATATGCATCTGTTGTGCATCCGTAACCCGCCACTTCAGCCAAAATGGTGGCCCCCCGGTTCAAGGCATGTTCCAACTCCTCCAACACTAGAACCCCTGCTCCTCCACCGATGACAAAGCCATCGCGATCCGTATCAAACGGGCGACTGGCCTTCTGTGGCTCTTCATTACGTCTGGAGAGAGCGTGAATATTCGCAAAAGATGCCAAATCAAGCTGACTAAAGTTGGCCTCTGCTCCTCCAGCTACTACGACATCAGCCGTGCCATACTGGATCGTACGTAATGCTTCGCCGATGGCATTGCTTCCTGTAGCACAAGCTGTAACTACGGCAAACGAGGGTCCCTTTGCTCCAATAGCAATAGAGATTTCGCCAGGCGCAGAATTAATCATCATTGAGGAAACAAAATAAGGCGAAACCCTTTTAGGACCCAGCTCTGTTAGTTTCCGGTAGTTCTCCTCTATGACATCAAGACCGCCTGCCCCAGAACCGACGATAACACCCACACGACCTGCATTCCGTTCATCAATGACTAACTTCGATTGCTCGACTGCCTGGCGGGCAGCCGCCAAGGCAAATTGAGTGAACTGCGCAACCTTTTGCGCTTCCTTTTTGCTCATATACTCCAACGGGTCAAAGCCCGTAACCTGCGCACCAATTTTTGTTGGTATATTTGCTGTATCGAAAACAGTGACAGGTCCGATTCCACTTTTTCCTTCCAGCAATGAATTCCAGAAATCTGTAAGATGAAGCCCGACCGGCGTTACGACTCCCTGTCCTGTCACTACAACACGTCTTCTCACCATACCCACGTCCTTCGCTGAAATTAATTCTTGGAAGCCTGTTGCTCGTAGAGAGGAAAGTCGCCATATACATGACTAATTTTCTCATGCACATCTGCAAGATCAGCAAATACCTCGACGACCACAAGCTTGTTCTCCTTGTACTTTTGCCAAGCAAGCTGAAGCTGTTCCCGAGCCTCCCCCTTGCTCCGGATCGCCAGACTTTCGACAAACTCATACTGGGGAATTTGGATACCTGTTTTGACCGCCTCCGAAACAAATGGGAAGTCCTGTCCTGAGATATGCTTATAATTCATCTGATTTTGCAGCCAACCGTAGCCGCCATTATTAAGTACAAGATAAATTACTGGTATTTGATACTGTACCGCCGTCATAAAATCTGAACAAAATAGATTGAATGCACCGTCACCTACAAGCGCTACTACCGGGCGTTCTGTCGCCACACTTGCCCCCAGAGCAGCGGCCGCACCGAAGCCGAGACTCGTTTGATCACTGGGAACAATCGAAAGTGAGCCTGAGGCAAAACGGAAATATGGATAAAAGTAAGACCACATATCCTGCAATCCGTTCTCTTGTAAAAGCACCAGGTCTTCAGGGAACTCTGCCTGAATCATGTCCAACAGCTCTGGAACGTGGATGCCGGGGGCCCTTTTCAGCTCTTCCAGATAATTAGCCCTCTGAGAAAAAGCCTTCTGTTTGCATCTCCCGATCGTTTCAAGCCATGCCTCATCAGGCTCTTGCCCGCGTCGTTCAAGCCATTGCTCCACTGCCGCATATCCGTCACCAAGCAACTTAATGCCCCTGAATTCGTGAGCGAAATCCTCCAGCTCTACATTGACTTGAATCAAAGGCGTATCCTGCAGCAAAATATCCCACTCGAATGTAGCCGTTTCTTCCAATCGGCTGCCCAGGGTAATAACTACATCAGATTCATTCCAGATTTGCCTCAGACTCAGATCGGTATAAAGCCCGGCAACACCACAGAAAAGTGCATGATCTTCATTAATTACGCTTCTTCCCGAGGCAGTCGCGAACAAGGCTGCTCCATGTTGGCTGGCGAACCGCTCAATGGCATCACCTGTTCCTGACTTCATTCCGCCTCCCACTAGAATAAGTGGCTTGCGGGCTGTCTCAATAATGCTCCATGCCGCATCCAACTCCCGAAGTGATGGAGAGCACGACAGCTTTTCTGGCGGGGCAAACTGAAGCTCTGTGGGCACAGGCTGGTCCATCAGGTTTTCGGGTAGTTCGATATAGACAGGTCCCGGTGCTCCATTGATAGTCAAAAAGGCAGCCCGCTCCATTGCCCATACAAGCCGATCCACATGCTCGACACGGTAAGCCCATTTTACGAGTGGCTTCACGAGTGAGATTTGATCGGCTTCTTGAAAGGATCGGGTACCCAGCTTGTCTCCTCCGGTGCCAAGCGCCAAAAGCAGTAGCGGGGCACCCAGGTTCTTGGCTTCCAGCAGCCCCGTAAGTGTATTGCTAAGCGCAGGGCCTTTCCCCACAACACACACGGACATCTGGTTAGTTGTGAGCGCATAGCCTGCGGACATAAATACAGCATTACGCTGATCTTTGCAGAGAATAAAATCCATACCGGATGAGGGGAGTGACGCTACGATATTGAGATCGTCACTTGGTAATCCAAAGAGGTGCTGAACCCCAGCCGACTGTAAGTAGCCAATGATGGCATCCCAGGGGGATATACTTGCGGTCATACCAAACTCCTCTTTTCTGACAAATATTCTGCGACAATTTCCGAGATCAAGATCGGCTTCGAAACGAGCTTATAATCATAAAAAATATAGTTCGACATCGTGCCATAGCCACCAAAAGGCTTATTGCCCTGATCCACATCCTCAAGTGTTTGATTAATGGTCAATGTGTGCTTCTTTCGTAGAACATCAGTCAGATGCTCCGACCCGTATAAGCTGCAACCCATTGCCCGTTCGCTGAAATAACTGGAGGAAATGCGTTTGATCAATTGCTCGTCGTCTTGGTAGCTAACTACATTGAACACTGGTGAAAAATACTCAATAATCTCCAAGTTCTGATCCAATTCGCTATATACAACCGTTGGCTCCATCTTTTTCGTACGGAAATCAATGCCGCCGCCATAAATAATAAACTTATCGTTTGTATTAAAATATTCAGAAACCGAATATAGCGTGTCTTTATAGAATATAGGGGAGTAGTTCGCATTCGGGTCATTGTTGGCTCCAAATACGAGTTCGTCAAGCCGTTGAATCAGCAAGTTTTTGAATGGCTCGCTCACCTCTTGATGTACCAGGATGATGTCAGGTCCCAGGCAGTCCTGTCCGGAGTTGAACAATCTCATGCGGATCACATCAGTAACCGCCAGCTCCAGATCGGCATCTGGCCCAATGATGAAAGGATTGATCCCTTGCCCATAAAAAATGTAGAGCTGATCTTTGCGGATCTGCTTTTTGATCTTCTCCGCATTGGTGTAGCTTCCGGTAAACACCACAATATCAGCCGGCATCACGGAGTTTTCCATGAACACCTTCTGGCTAACTTTACGAATATAGATGGGTAATTCATGTACAGCCTGAAGCTTTTCATGCAGCATATTGACGTACTCGTTTACGTGAGAAGAAGGGCGAAAGTCTATATTTTCAACGTACAGGGATGGAATCAAGAGGTATAATGCATAGGAGTACAAAATGACGTTGGAGGGCATGAATACAGCCATAGATCGTTGCCAGCTTGGCTGATGGGTCTGCACTTCTTGCAATGCACCTTGAAGTGTGAGGATCGTGGAGTCAATTTCTGCATTGGCGGCCCGATAGGATGAAAACTGCGTGAGAATATCCATCACTTCTTGCCGATTTTCAATCAAATAATTGAGGCATTTCAGAATAGATTCATGCCTTTTCAAAAACAGCGTGTTTTCTGCCAGTTCTGGATTTATACTCATGGCACATTCTCCCTTTCCTATATGCGATTTTGATAAATATCTTGTTATGCTTTGCGAGAAGCAGCTTTCTCTAGAGCAGTCCGCTCCATCTCCAGACGATCTACTTTTCCATTGCGATTTAAAGGAAAATGATCGAGTGGAAGCAAAAGATCGGGAAACATGTAAGAAGGGAGCACCCGATTCATCTCTTTGCGGAGCACAGGTAAGACCTGTGGGGATTCACTTTCGATGAATGCAACAAGCAAAGTCCCTTTTGCCTCATCCTCCAAAGTAATCACGCAGGATCGGTAACCTAGCGAACCAATTCGGTCTTCGATATAGACTGGAGAAACCATGTAGCCCATCCGATTGACCGTCTTACCGCTGCGACCAATAACATACAGCATTCCGTCATCCAGATAGCCTAGATCTCCCGTCTTGAACCAGCCATCCTGTAGAACAGATTGTGTCAGGTCTGGACGATTCAGATAACCTTCCATACATCCGGCACTTCGTATCCACACTTCGCCTACGATACCGTCTGCCTGCTGGTTGCCTGTAGAATCAAGTATTTTCAAATCCACACCGGGTAATGGTTTGCCACAACCCTTCGGACAATCCAGCGTCCCCAGCGTAACGTTGCCCAGTTCAGAAAGGCCATAACCATTCAGCAGGGGCTGTCCAAATATGTTGTTAAATTTCTCTTCGAGGTCTTGGGTAAGTGGAGAACCGCCTACGCACCACATGCGGACTGGAGATTGCTTGATCAATTCCAGCTGTTCGGGTTTTCGGCTTAGCATACGCAACAAGGTGTAAAAAGCAGAGGGGTTAGCGTCTACGACCGTCGCCCGGTCTTTCGTAATACTTGCAATGACGCTCCAGAGGTTTTTTGGATTGCAGATGATGAGAGAACATGAGGTTAACCACCAGGAGAAGATAAGTGAAACTCCATAAAAATGAGAGAAAGGCACCACGGGGAGCATATGGTCAGACGGTATGTAGTTCATAGCGTGTATAGAATGCCTGATATTCTCCATAAAAGCTGAACCAGCTTTCACGATTCCCTTGGGTTTTCCCGTCGTACCTGAAGAATACAGAATGAGCGCATCAGATCTCTCGCACCACTTGTTAAAGTCGAGGGCTTCGGACTTTGGCTCTCCCACCCAATACGGGTGTACTGCTTCTTCTTGAATGAGATCTTGAATCAGAATAACGAGAGCATGAGGAAGTTCTAAATCGGAATCCGTCAGGATGCAACAGGCACCCGCTTCATCATAGATTTGGGCCACCTCATCAATTACAGTCTGCTCGTCCACCACAGTTACCGAGACTGCGAGATGACACAGGGAGAACAGAGATACAACAAACCAATAGGAATTGGCCGCTTTTAGAATCACTCTACCGTCTTCAGGAATTCCTCTGAGAGTCAACATCCGTGAGAAGATCGCCACGTCCCGTTCCAGGCGCTCCCTGCTCATAATTCCTTCAGGTGAGATAATACGGCAATCCGTATGCGTAATAAGCACAACGTTCCCTCCTTACATCCCCGTAATATGGTATCCAGCATCTACATGGATCACTTCACCCGTAATGCCTCTCGATAAATGGGAAAATAGGAATAACGCCGTATCTCCGACTTCGGACGTATCGACCGTCTTGCGTAGGGGCGTAGTTTCTTCAATATGCTTTAGCATTGTGTTAAAATCTTTAATGCCATAGGCGGCCAAAGTACGTATAGGACCAGCCGAAATTGCATTTACACGAATGCCATAAGTACCCAGATCATTCGACAGATAGCGCATGCTGGCTTCTAGTGAAGCCTTTGCTACACCCATAATGTTGTAATTCTTGATGGCTCGTTCTGCACCGATATACGTCATGGTGACGATACTCCCACCCTCAGTCATCAGCGGATATACGCGACGGGATACGGCAGCCAGAGAATAGGCACTGATTTCTTGAGCAATTGCGAATCCCTCGCGAGAAGTGTCGACGAACAAGCCCTCCAAATCCTCAGCCTTAGCAAAAGCAACACTGTGGAAATATCCGTGTAAGACGCCTACCTTCTCCTTAAGAAAATCCGTCAGCGCGTCCAATTCTTCATCGCTCTGTACATTGCAAGGACAGACAATTGAACCCGGAATGGTTTCAGCGAGCTTTAGCACCCGTTCTGCAACCCTCTCATTTTCGTAAGTAAAAATGAGATTTGCTCCTTCCGCAGCTAAAGATTGGGCTGTCCCCCAGGCAATACTCCTGTTATTAGCTACACCCATAATCAAAATGTTTTTTCCACTCAGTAGTACTGCCACAGAAACCACCTTTCTTTTTTACATTTTTAAACATAATAACAACTTAATTGCGTTTGTCTACATATATAGACATATATAATCTTTCCTGGAATATTATCTCGTCAGTTGCCAAACTTATATAGGCGCCGTTTTAGGCAGATGCCAAGAATATTTTAAAAATTGTGAATGCTGTTTTTATTGGTCTGTGTCCAAATCGAAAGGAGTCCATGCGTGTGAAAAAAGTAGAGAGGCAACAATAAGGTGACTGTCAAAGTGATTGTAACATAAAAATATCATACTATTATAAATATTTCCATTCCAGCGATAGACTCATCCCATTATCGAAAGTAACCACTTCATTTTCACCAGCAATGACTCTCCCGATTTGAACATTCTGAGTGACCAGCCTGATTCGGTTCAAGCTTGAGGCTCTATTCTTCTTCGCTAAGCCTTATGTTTATGTTTTTTAGGAGCTACCGTATAGCTAAAGGAGACAACAAAGTCGATTGCCAGAACGATCGCCCATGTTTGCATAATGCCCTCCAATGCCGCCGTACGCTGCGGATCACCTACATATACAATGATGGCGAGCAACAAAGCGTTGCCTATAGCCCAGCCCAAGAGGTGAAGCAGCCAACCTATCCGTTCCTCTTTTGCATGCGCAGCACCATACTTGCGTTCAGGCTTAGGTCCTTTACCAAACCAATGAGAGAACCGTACATCCGCCCACTTAATTAACCTATGACCAAACGCTACGGTAATACCAAAATAACAGGCTGCCAGGCCAGTAGCAGTCGTAATCTCCATGCCACTTCTCACCGTGATGAACACCGCAATCAGTAACAGGATATCAATAATTGGGGTAAAGAGTAAAAGAAGGCCCCCTAATTTCTTCAACCCAAACATATACCTTGCGACTAACCCTGCAACAACAAAAACCCAAAACAAAACCTCAGCACTAATAATAAATAAATACATAATGGACGATTCCTTTCAAATTTGAAATTGGTATTCCCCTAAGTCCCCCCCTTCATGCCCACTATCATACAATATTATACATAATATTCCTAGTATTTTGTCTATAATTACATAAAAGGAAACAAATAGCCGTTTTTTTACAAAAGAATTTTGGTTATTTAGTCCATTTCCTCTTATTCTCAAATTGGGCATTTTTCATAATATGCTGCAAATAAAGGATTATGATATGTGTAATAAAAAAAGATGCACCCCTGTCATCAGCACGGGTGTATCTTTTATATAGATAAGCTATCCAATTACAATATGTCCTTCAGGACGACGGTACAACGTCTTGGTCGAACGTGGGCGAATGGCATAGGCGATCGTAAGAGGACCGATTCGACCAATAAACATGGTCACACAAATAATCAGCTTGCCTGCGTCAGACAATCCTGGCGTCACTCCGACAGACAACCCTACCGTTCCGATTGCAGAAGCCGCCTCAAAGGCAAGAGAGAGAAATGGAGCATCCTCTGTCATTAAGAGCAGTATAACCACAATCGAGAATATAAATAGCGCCATTACAATGATGGTCAACGCCCGCATCATGATATCTTGAGGAACCCTATGACGGAAAAACACAATCTCCTTCTGTCCTCGCATGACGGCGATTAACGCACCTACCATAAGCAGAAACGTAGTTGTTTTAATTCCTCCTCCAGTAGAGCCTGGAGAAGCACCGATAATCATCAGCAGCATAATAAAAAATTGACTGGCCTGCCTTAACCCGCTGATGTCGACTGTGCTTGTACCCGATGATCTCGTGGAGACGGATTGGAAGACAGCGGCATATACTTTGCCTTCCCAGTTCAGTCCACCCAAGGTTCGTGCATTGGTAAACTCAAAAATAAATATAACCAGCGCACCAATGACAATGAGCGCTCCCGACACGCTTAGCACCATTTTAGAGTGTAAAGTCAGTCTCCGGGTACGACGAAAATCGAACAAGTCGCTTAGTACAAGGAAACCCAATCCTCCTGAAAGCACAAGCACAGATGCAATCATATTGAAAACAAAATCTCCAGCGTATTGTTGAAAGCTGGTCCCAAACAGATCGAATCCCCCGTTATTAAAGAGGGATACGGAATGAAAAATCCCATAATATATCGCCTGTCCGACCGGCATCTCTCGCATCCACCGCAAAGCTAAGACGACAGCCGCAATCGCTTCAATGGTAAAAGAAAAGATCAGCACCTTGCGAATAATGCGCACGATCCCTTCCATGCTATCGGCGTTGATCGCCTCCTTAAGCAGCAGCCGATCCTTCAACGATAGTCGTCGTCCCAATAACAGCGCAAACAAGGTCGCTAAGGTCATAAACCCCAACCCGCCTAGCTGCATCAGCACCAAAATGACGGTTTCTCCAAATACCGTATAGGTCGAATCGACGTCAACAACGACCAATCCTGTGACACAAGCAGCAGAGACGGACGTAAAAAGCGAATCAATCCAATGCGGAGCATGTCCACCATGATTGGCAATAGGAAGCATCAGCAGTAAAGTACCCAATGCAATAATCAATACATATCCGATGACCAATATAAAAGGAGGCGATGCGAACCGACTAAGCTTGACGCTGCGTTTCATCAGAACTATTCCTCTCCATCCGTTCTTATGAAAAAGAGGAACAAGACACGGGAACCCCGGCTGATCCTCTATATTCATAATGATATGTTATTCTACGGTACGGTTACGCATATGCGGGAAAAGCAGCACATCGCGAATGGAAGGTGCATCTGTCAGCAACATCACCAAACGATCGATGCCGATGCCCAGCCCGCCTGTTGGCGGCATACCGTATTCCAAGGCGCGGATAAAGTCATCATCCATTTGATGAGCCTCATCATTACCATGCTCACGTTCTAGCAATTGTGCTTCAAAACGTTGACGCTGGTCAATTGGATCATTCAGCTCAGTGAACGCATTCGCATGCTCGCGAGCGACCACAAACAGCTCGAAGCGATCCGTAAAACGCGGGTCCTGTTCGTTTTTCTTAGCCAATGGTGAGATTTCAACTGGATGTCCTGTAATAAAGGTTGGCTGAATGAGCGTTTCCTCTACAAAATGCTCAAAGAATGCATTCAGGATATGACCAAATGTCATGTGCGGTTCAACCGGAACCTTATGCTCTTTCGCAAGGCGATGAGCTTCTTCATTACTCATTTGCGCACTAAAGTCCACACCTGTTACTTCTTTAACAGCATCGACCATGGAAACTCTGCGCCATTGCGGCGTCAGATCCACTTCCTGACCTTGATACTGAATGTGCTGTGTGCCCAGTACTTCCTGCGCAATATGTGCAACCATGTTTTCCGTCAATTGCATGATATCTTTATAATCAGCATACGCTTCATACAGCTCAATCATCGTAAACTCAGGGTTATGGCGGGTCGAAATACCTTCATTACGGTAAACACGACCGATCTCATATACTTTCTCCATTCCGCCGACAATTAGTCGTTTCAAATGGAGTTCAATAGCAATACGCATATAAAGCTGCATGTCCAATGCATTATGGTGCGTAACAAATGGCTTCGCTGCCGCCCCGCCAGCAATAGAATGCAATGTTGGAGTTTCAACTTCCAAATAGCCGAGCGAATCCAGATAACGACGCATGGATTGAATAATACGGGACCGTGTAATGAACGTTTTTTGTACTTCAGGGTTCATAACCAGATCAACATAACGCTGACGGTAGCGCAATTCAACATCTTTCAGACCGTGGTATTTCTCCGGTAATGGGTACAAGGATTTGGACAAAACCTCAATATCCAGCACTTTGATCGTCGTTTCGCCTGTCTTGGTTTTAAAGAGCACGCCCTTAACACCAACAATATCGCCGAGATCCAAAATACCAAATGCTTTATAATTTGCTTCAGGTACAGTGTCTTGACGAACATAAATTTGGATCCGTCCGCTAAGATCCTGTATATGAGCAAAGCTGGCTTTCCCCATAACTCGTTTAGCCATAATGCGGCCTGCTATGCTAACTTCAATATTCTTTTCTTCCAATTCTTCTTTGGTCAAGCTGTCATACTTGCTCAGTAGTACGCCCGCTTCAGCCGTGCGTATGTATTTGCGTCCAAAAGGATCAATGCCCAATGAGCGAAGCTCGTCCAATTTGGCACGACGAATTTGCAATAATTCACTTAATTCCTCGCGATTTTCTTGTAATTCCTGGTTAGTAGTTTCATCCGACATGGTGCTAAATCAGCTCCTTCAATATGAATAGACGGGCCGGGGTCCGTCTCGGGTGTAGAGAAAAAAAGCTTCCACAAGGAAGCTTTTACATTAAATTCCAAAGTCCGTGTTTTTATTTCTTGATATCCACGATTTTATATTGAATAACTCCTGCTGGAACGGTTACATCTACAACAGTTCCTTTTTTCTTACCGAGAATGGCCTTGCCAACCGGGCTTTCATTGGAGATCTTGTTTTGGAGCGGGTCGGATTCGGCAGAACCTACGATAGCATACTCTGTAATATCCCCGAATTCCAAGTCTTCAACGGTTACAGTTGCCCCTACTCCCACAACATCGGTGTCAATTTCATCACTATTGATAATACGGGCATTGCGTAGCATCTTTTCCAGCGTAATTACACGGCCTTCAATAAAGGCCTGCTCATTCTTCGCATCCTCGTATTCGGAGTTTTCACTAATATCTCCGTATCCGATGGCTACTTTAATCCGTTCAGCCACTTCGCGGCGTTTGACAGACTTTAAGTTTTCAAGCTCATCTTCGAGCTTTCTAAGGCCTTCCTGTGTCAGAATGACTTCTTTATCGCTCATCTCAACCGATTCTCCTGTCATGGGAAAAGTTTAAAAGTGCATCGGAATGCACGCTTTCAAAACATAATATGCCACTCTGAGGGAATGAGAACATTTCCTGCTGTTGTCTTGAGAGCTGCATACAATTTGTAGTATACATCAAGATTTTATACTGAACGATTATAGGGCAAGCAATTGGAAAAGTCAATCGCGTGCGCAGGCCGGAACAGCTTCCTTATTGCGCAACAGTAGCAAGAGAAGCAGCATTTGTAGAAGGCCCTTCGTTTTCTACCATGTGCAATTGAGATACAAATTGATCCAAAATACGTACCATATCGTCGCGCTTTGTTTCTTCCATAATTACATCCTTAATACGTGCAGAATCTTTAAGGCCCTTGAGGTACCAAGCCAGATGCTTGCGCATTTCACGAACAGCTACTGCTTCGCCCTTCAGCGCCACCAGCCGATCCATATGCAGAATGGCAATACGGATTTTTTCCTCCGGTGATGGATCAGGCAACAGCTTACCCGTCTGCAAATACTCAATCGTACGGTACAGCATCCATGGATTCCCCAGCGCGCCGCGTCCAATCATAACGCCATCACAATGGGTCAAATCCAACATCCGCCGAGCATCTTCCGGTGTTACAACATCACCATTTCCAATGACAGGAATGGATACTGCTTCTTTAACTTCTTTTATAATATCCCAATTCGCATGCCCCGTATACAGTTGCTCCCGTGTACGGCCATGTACGCTGACGGCCTGACCTCCGGCACGTTCAACAGCGCGAGCGTTCTCTACAGCGTAAATATGCTCGCTATCCCAACCGATACGCATTTTCACGGTAACTGGCTTGCTCACCGATTCTACTACTGCCGATACCATCTCATAAATCTTATTTGGATCAAGCAACCACCGAGCACCTGCATCACATTTGGTCACTTTGGGAACCGGGCAGCCCATATTAATGTCAATAATATCTGCATTCGTTTCTTGGTCTACGACCTTCGCCGCTTTCACCAAAGATTCACGATCGCCTCCGAAAATTTGCAAGCTAAGCGGCTTCTCGCGCTCATCTACAAACAGCATCTCACGTGTACGCTTGTTGCCGTGAATGATGGCTTTATCACTAACCATCTCTGCACATACCAAGCCTGTACCAAATTCCTTGGCGATCAAGCGAAAAGCAGGATTGCACACGCCTGCCATGGGTGCCAAGACGACTTGGTTTTTCATTTCAATATCGCCGATTTTCAACATATCTGTTCACCCCTTTATTCCTTCTTTTATATCGTATACTTATCGTCAATCCGTCAATTCCCGGACTTCAATCTCTAGCGTTTGGGCGATGATGTTCAGCATGTCTGCTTCTACTGTACGATTACCTCGCTCCACAGCACCTAATACAGTCAAAGATATGCCGGTTCGGTTTGCCAACTCCTGCTGGGTGAACCCTTTTAGCTTCCGAAAGGCGCGGAGTCGTTGCGCCAGCTGCAAGTTTTCCAAAGCTGTATGCCGTCCTTTCCATCCACAGAATTCAATGCTGTATGCACGATACTGTACAGACCGGACGAATCTTGGCTCGGAACAATGTCAGCCAAAGGAACCAGCACAAAAGCACGCTCCAGCATACGAGGATGAGGAAGTTCCAAATCTGGCGTAGCCAGTTGTGCCGCTTCCATCCACAACAAGTCCAGATCAATGGTTCGTGGACCGTTAGGAATATGTCTTACCCTCCCCAGACGACTCTCCACCTCCAGCATATAAAACAAAAGCTCCTCTGGAGCAAGTGTTGTAGAGACGGCTACTGTCATATTCAAAAAAGAAGGCTGATCCAGATATCCAACAGGCTCGGTTTCGTACAGACTGGAGCAGCGCACCACTCGTATCGCCGGATGTTCGTCCAGTGCGGTAATGGCTTCATACAGGGTATGCTCACGCTCCCCCAAATTAGCCCCTAAAGCAATATAAGCCTCTGATGCCTCAGAGGTCGAATGTGCATTCATGTATCGTTCCTACTTTCTTGCGCGATAAAGCTCAACCGTCACACCCTGAAAATGAATATCAAACGGCGGATGTGGCTTCGTCACTTTGACAGTCAGTGCATTGACACTAGTATAAGTGTCCAGTAGGGAAGATGCAATACGTTCGCCCAAAGCTTCAATCAATTGGTAAGATTCCTTTTCTACGATATCTTTCACGGTGTAATGCACCTCAGCATAATTAACCGTTTTGTCCAAAGCATCCTGCTCCCCTGCTTCACGCAGATCAAGCTCCAGTTCCAAATCAATATAGTAACGCTGTCCCAGCTTACGCTCCTCTGGAAAAACACCGTGATATCCGTAATACTCCATGCGATGCAATTTCATTTTATCCATTGTAGGTAAGTCCCCTTTTTTTTGATTTTATCTATATAAGCTCCACTTAAAAATTCAATATCGTGCCACTGCGCAGTCAGATGGTTTTTTCCTTCATCCTACATATACTTCTCCCTAAAAATACAGTGACTTTATGCTGGTGGTAGCGGAGCGAATCATTTGAATTCGAAGAAGCGTAGCGCTCGCCTTTGCAACGAGATTCTTACAGATATATAATTTATCAATTCAAAGAATCCCGTTGCAACAGCGATCGTAGAATCAAAGGATTCGTGAAGCGGGCTTCACCCACCATAACTCAGTGGATTTTTAGCCCCGTACACCATCGCATCACACATACGTACAGTGCGCTTGATCTGTGCCACATCGTGCACACGTACAATTTGGCACCCTTGAGCAATGCCAAAGGCCACGGTAGCCGCAGTTCCCTCCACCACATCATCCACAGGCAAATCCAGTGCTGTACGGATAAATCTTTTGCGCGATGTAGCCAATAACAGCGGAAACCCCAGCTGACTCAATGTATCGAGAGAAGTCATAGCATGGATATTTTCATCGTAATCCTTGGCAAAACCGATGCCTGGGTCTAAAATAATCTGCTCCTTACGAACCCCTGCATCCAGCGCCAATTGGATACTTTCTTTTAAATCGGACAGCATATCAGAAACCAAATCGCTATAGTTACGGTCGTGACGATTATGCATCAAAATGACCGGACAATCGAATTCCGCAGCTACACGTGCCATATCGGGATCTGCCTTAAAGCCCCACACATCATTAATGATGTGTGCGCCTGCTTCAAGCGCCTGCCTGGCTACTTCTGCTTTGTAAGTATCCACAGATAATGGGATGTCCGGTGCAATACGATGGATCGCCTGGACGACCGGAATGACCCGAGCCAGTTCCTCTTCCACACCTACTGGTTCATGGCCCGGACGAGTAGACTCCCCGCCAATGTCAATGATATTCGCTCCATCTTCCACTAGTTTCAATGCATGTAAAACAGCTATCTCTGGATTATAATGTAATCCTCCATCAGAAAAAGAATCCGGGGTCACATTGAGGATGCCCATAATCTGGGTGGAGTGTCCGAGTGTAAGCTTGGCATCCCCCATTTGGTAGCTACGTTGATAAAGAGTTGGTATATTCACTTCATCCCTGCTTTCTGCCTATAATCGTGCAACAGCAAAGCTGTTATGGACTCGGTCTGCGCCAAAGGAACCGATAAATGGCTTGCCACTTCTCCCGGCTCCAACAATAAATCCACAGGTCGTATTTCTTGTATAGAGTTGGTCATAAAAATTTCATCAGCCTGTTTCAGCTCGTACCAGTGGTATAGCCCTTGCTCCCATGGAATGCCCCGCAAGTCCGCCAACTCCAAAATGAACTCACGTGTAATGCCTGGCAGAATTCCTGTAGACAAGTCAGGGGTATACAGCGTATTATTCCGCACAAAAAACAGATTGCTAACTATTCCCTCTGCTAGAAAACCGTTGGCTGTAAGCATTATTCCTTCAGCCTTATAACGAACAGCCTCAGCATATTGCTGAAGTTCCCGCTTCGCAAGAACATTATTCATATAATGGAGCGATTTTAATCGAACCTCACCCTCCGGAGTGTTTCTGGGGGTTCGCAGCAACTGAAGCGCCGATGATTGCCCGGGTTGTGTATTTATAGAGGGCAACGGCTTGGCGAACAAAATATGGTTGGGCCGCGTGTAGTCACCAGATGGCAAGCCCAGAGCCTCTTCACCTGCGGATACAGTGTAGCGAATATAGGCTTCATTCAATCCATTTGCCGCCATCAGATGCTGGATGTGTTTTGTAAGCTGCTCTTCATCCGGTTGAAAAGGAATGCCGAGCATTCGGCAGCCTTCCTCCAGTCGATGTAGATGCCGATCCAGCAAAAATGGAACACCCTTATAAGTTCGGAATGTTTCAAACAAGCCCATACCGTATAAAAAGCCGTGATCACTTACGTGAATCACGGCTTTTGCGGCTTCCGTGAGGACGCCATTGACTCCAATATATCTCATAAATCAGACGCCTACCTTGCGTTTTAGGAAATTGCGCAACAGTTGATGCCCGTAGTCCGTAATAATGGATTCGGGATGGAACTGAACTCCTTCTACGGCAAACTCTTTATGCCGCAAACCCATAATTTCACCCTCTGCGGTTTCAGCTGTAATCTCTAGACATTCAGGCAGGCTCTCACGCTCTACCAACAATGAATGATACCGGGTGGCTGTAAATGGAGAAGGCAGGCCTTCGAATACTGAGGTATTGTGATGGAGAATCGGTGATGTTTTGCCATGCATGAGCCGATCAGCGCGGATAACCTTACCGCCAAAAGCCTGTCCGATGGCCTGGTGACCGAGACACACGCCAAAAATCGGAATCCGGCCTTTAAAATGGCTGATTACATCCAGCGATATTCCCGCCTCATTCGGTGTGCATGGACCTGGCGAGATCAAAATATGCTCTGGTGCCAGCTCTTCTATGCCTTTCACATCAATCTCATCATTCCGTTTTACGGTTACTTCTTCGCCAAGTTCACCCAGATATTGAACAAGATTGTACGTAAATGAATCATAATTATCAATCACCAAAATCATTTGACTCACCCTCCTGTGATACCGCTCCTGTTCAAAGCGGCTTCTTCTTCGCCACATTGTACCGCCTTCATGACAGCTCTGGCCTTGTTCCGACACTCCCGATATTCCCTGTACGGGTCTGAATCAATGACGATACCCGCACCTGTCTGTAAATAGGCAGTATTGCCCTGAACAGCTAGTGTTCTTATTATAATATTTAATTCCATATTACCATTATAGTCAATCCATCCAAGGGACCCCGTATAAGGACCCCGCCGGACAGGCTCCAATTCTTCAATGATTTCCATGGTGCGCACCTTGGGCGCTCCGGTAATAGTCCCGCCCGGGAAGGTAGCAGCAATTACGTCTATAGCTGTACGACCCGAGGCTAACTTCCCCTCAACCTGAGAAACCAAATGCATAACGTGCGAATAGTATTCGACAGTCAGCAATTCAGGAACATGCACCGATCCGTATTCAGCAATTCGTCCGATATCGTTACGCTCCAGATCAACGAGCATAATATGCTCTGCGCGTTCTTTTTCACTTGATAGAAGCTCTGCAGCCATAGCGGCGTCTTCATCAGGTGTTAGCCCCCTTCTTCTCGTACCTGCAATAGGTCGAGCGCTCACACGTCCATCCTCCAGCTTCACCAGCAATTCCGGTGAGCCACTGACGATCCGTAAATCTGGCATACGCAGCATCCCCATATAAGGAGATGGATTTAGCAGACGAAGCCATTCATATATATTCTCAGGAAGGGCTGCAAGCGTACGTTGCTGGCGAATCGACAAGTTAACCTGAAATACATCTCCTTGGGCAATATATTCCTGCACACGTTTCACGGCATGTTCAAAATCTTGTTGACTGAATGCCATTTTCCAGCCTTCAGATTCTTGATGAGCAGCCTCTAATCCTTTTTCAGACAACCGAGCACAACGACGAGGATGAGCTGGATCAGTCTCTCCCGCATGTATGATGTCCTTCCACTGAGTCAGCATGCGTTCTGCACGTTGGACCGCTTCCGCATAAAGCTTGCCAAGTATCGATGTGGTCTCATCCACCATAAGCTCATTTGCCAAATCAGTCTGGCCACTGAATTCACCGGAGCGGGCAGGATTGGGGATATGAACAGCACAATATAGGCATGATGTTTCGTGATCATAAATCCATAGCTCATTCACCCGCATCCACACATAATCAGGTATATCCGTGTCGTCTGCAGCTTGAGTTGGCAAACGCTCCAGCGAGCGAGCTACATCGTAGCCCAGATAACCCGCAAATCCCCCAGAGAAAAAAGGCATGCCAGGCACACGCGGCGCACGGTAAGAAGCGATCCAATCGTTCATGATTGTCAAAGGTTGTCCATGTATATCACCATGCTCCCCGCTTTGCAAATCAGTCCAAACTGCTTGTTCTCCCTTGCCTTCTAATATAGCAACCGGATTCAAGGCCAGATAGGTATACCTTCCACCTTTAGCGCTCTCCAGCAAGAAGGCATATGGCGACGAATCCTCCCAGGCCCTCCGCCACGATGAAGGTAAACCGCCTACGGGCAAAGGGTACTCAGCAATATAGGGAAGTACATTCCAGCCTTCCTTTTGCCAGGTTTGCCACTGCGCCTCCGTCACTCTAGCTGTCCATTTCATCTGTGTGTGCTACCCCTTCCCTTACTATGCCAAAAGTCTGCATTTTCTCCCTACAAAGAAACCCTCATCCCCCCCGGTTACAGGGAAATGAGGGTTTCCTTACGTATAGTATACACAATTACGACATAATTACAGCTCGAAATTGTATAGTGGTGTACTCAGGTAACGTTCGCCATTACTTGGAATAATGACAACAATCCGCTTACCCTTGCCCAATTGCTTAGCAAGCTTCAAGGCCGCATGAACAGCCGCACCAGAAGAAATACCGGACAAAATGCCCTCTTCCTTGGCCACTCTACGCGCTACCTCGAAAGCTTCATCGTTTTCTACATGAATAATTTCATCATAGATATCACGATTTAGAATTTCAGGAATAAAGTTTGCACCCAGCCCTTGAATTTTGTGAGGTCCTGGCTTGCCGCCTGCTAGCAATGGGGAAGAAGCGGGCTCTACAGCCACGATTTTAATATCAGGGAATTCTTTTTTAAGCACTTCTCCAGCACCGGAAATGGTTCCACCAGTCCCTATACCTGCTATAAAAGCATCCAGCGTGCCACCAATGGAGCGAATCGCTTCTACGATCTCAGGACCCGTCGTTTCACGGTGAATTTTGATATTGGCTTTGTTCTTGAACTGCTCGGCAGCGAAATAATCCGGGTTTTCGCTCAATAGCTCTTCCATTTTTTTAACAGATCCGTTCATACCCTCTGAGCCAGGTGTTAACACAAGCTCGGCTCCATAAGCACGCAACAAATTACGACGCTCTATACTCATCGTTTCTGGCATAACAATTACTGCTTTATATCCCTTCGCAGCAGCAACCATAGCCAGGCCGATTCCTGTGTTACCGCTAGTTGCTTCAATAATGGTACCCCCCGGCTTAAGCAGACCTTCACGCTCAGCTTCTTCCACCATACTAATCGCAATACGGTCTTTTACACTGGAGCCCGGGTTCTGATATTCCAGTTTCAAATAAATTTCGGCGCTATCTTCCGGTACGATCCGGTTGAGGCGAACGAGGGGAGTCTCCCCGATAAGGTCGGTGATGTTATTAACAACTTTAGCCATGATAATTCCTCCCTGACTGTGATGATATATTAAAAATTGCGAAAACATATTGTAGATGATTCTAGGTAAATCTATTTTAGTTTTATGCCGTTCATTTAATTTCCGATAAAAATAGTTGGTTTTATACGCTAATCATAACAATCTTCAATTCCAATGTCAATACAAGTAAATAAGCCAATAGGCTGTTCTCCCGCGTTATCGGCACCGTATCTTCATCAAAAGCAAGATCCTCTCACTATGCTAAAGAGAAGCAGAGGGCGCCTCTTTCCCAGATAAAATACGAGCTCCATATTTATCACGCAGACTCTTTTCGACCTCGTCCAAAGGAGCGGCTTGTGCAAGCGCAAGAGAGCGGCGGATTTGCTGACGAATTTGCTGCTTATCGGGAGAATTCTTTAGTCTGACATCCTGTACATAAATGACCGCATAGCCATCATTAACAGAGATGGGACCTGCAACATCCCCGGAGCTTAGTTCTCTCGCCGCCTTCATGACTGCCTCTGGTTGAAATGGATCATATTCATCCAACCATCCCAACTGTCCGCTGTGATCCTCGCCAAGAGGGTTACCTGAGACTGAATGCTCCCGAAGCAGCATGTCGAAGCTTTCTCCTTGCTTGACCCGATCGAGCAACGTCTCTGCTTCCTCTGCTTTAGCCACATAAATAGCTGCCAGTTTGATCTGCTTACCAACGGCAAACTCTTCGGGGTGCTGTTCCCAATACTCGTCAATCTCCGTTTCTTCAACCTGAATACCTTGGGTGGCTATTTTCTCCAAGCCAATCCGGTACTCCGCTTCATTCCGCAAGTCAACCGGATTTAAGCCAAACTGTCGCTGCATTTCCTCAAAGTAGGCATGTTCTGAGTCGTACCCTTTACTATCCTGCTCCAGCACTTGCTGTAAATCCTCTTGGGTGATCTTAATACCGAGACGCTTGGCTTCAGCCTGCACGGCTTTACGATTCAACATTTGCAACAGCGTATTAGTTCCATATCGCTTTTTCAGTTCCGCTACCCACTGTTCCTCCGATATGCCTTCCTGACCCATCTCCGCCACAGTATGATCGCCGTCATCCTTGCTTACATCACCCGGCTTTAACAGCCCCCGAAGCATGATAAGACCACCTAAAGCGGCGACGCTAACGGTCAGAATAATGACTGCTGTCCATAATCCCTTTTCCCGTGTAGTCATCGCTTGCACCGCCTATCCGGTTAGGCCTTGGCTTGATCTAACAGATTTTGCAATTCATCCTTATTAAACTGATAAGCCTCATTACAAAAGTGACACACGACCTCAGCCTGTCCTTCTTCCTCAATTAATTGCTTTAATTCACTTTCTCCCAGACTGATCAATGTTTTTTCCACGCGCTCGCGTGAGCACTCACATTGAAAATGGATATCCATTTCATCCAGAACTCTAACGTCCGGCAGCATCCAACGCAGCATTTCATCAAGCTCTAGCCCTTGATCCAGCAGAGCGGTAACGGGTGGAATTGAGCCAACTGCATTTTCGATAGCAGTAATCTCATCATCATTCAGACCTGGAAGCAATTGAATAATAAATCCGCCGGCCACAATAACGGAGTTATCCGTATCTACCAGCACACCCAAACCCACCGCTGACGGAGTCTGTTCGGATTTGGCAAAATAATAGGTAAAGTCCTCACCGAGCTCACCGGAAATAATCGGGATACTACCGCGGTACGGTTCTTTTAACCCCAAATCCTTGATAATATGAATGAATCCCTCTGTACCTACGGCACCCGCTACATCCAGTTTGCCCATACTATTGCTCGGCAAATGCACGTGTGGTTCAGTAACATAACCCCGCACTTCTCCTACAGCATTGGCATCAACGACAATTTGCCCAATCGGTCCTTCGCCTTTGACTTGAATGGTCAATCGTTCTTTGCCTTTTAGCATAGAACCCATAATTGCACCCGCTGTGAGGGTTCGTCCCAAAGCAGCGGTTGCCGTAGGATAAGTATCATGTCTTCTCCGCAACTCCTCTACCAATTGAGTTGTCCGAACTGCAAAAGCTCTGACCCTTCCATCCATGGCTGTGCCGCGAATAAGTCGATCCTGTTTATTTTCCATATTGATATCCTCCCCTATTATCCAAGGCAGCCATGCTGCTTATTTTCGTTAGTATTCCCTCATCCTTGAAGCATCATTTCCTACTATATAAACAACCTGCATCGACAGATCACGCGAATTGTTCAAAAACGTAACATATTTCAGTATAGACGAAAAACGCCGCTAATCCAAACCGATAAGATCGTCGGCTTGACTCAGCGGCAACTTATATCTACTTTTTATTCGGCGTTACGTTGGTAAATGATGCGTAATCCTTCGAGCGTCAACATCGGCAACACTTTCTGAATGCTCTCTGTCTCTGATGCGATTAGCTCTGCAAGACCTCCGGTGGCAATAACCGTAGGTTCCACCTGCATTTCTTCCTTAATACGCCTCACAATGCCATCCACTTGTCCAGCATAACCGAAAATAATCCCGGCTTGCATGGCGTGGACTGTATTCCGACCAATAACCTTTTTGGGTTTTTCCAACTCAATACGAGGGAGCTTGGAAGCCCGTTGATACAGTGCCTCCGTCGAAATGCCGATACCGGGCACAATGACTCCACCCAGGTAGTTTCCCTTATCATCAATACAATCAAACGTGGTCGCTGTTCCAAAATCCACCACAACGAGAGGTCCACCGAATCGTTCTACAGCCGCAACAGCGTTCACGATCCGATCCGCGCCTACTTCACGCGGATTCTCATAACGCAGATTAAGACCGGTCTTGATTCCCGGTCCGACGATTAACGGCGTTTTGCCTATATATTTATCGCACATTTCCTCTAATACACGGACCAATGGCGGAACGACAGAGGAAATAATAACTCCCTGAATGTCATCCTTTAACACGCCGCCCATACTAAAAAGATTATGTATGAGTACGCCGTATTCATCTGCGGTTGCCTGTCTGGAGGTGCTGATCCGGTAGTGATGCAACAGCTCGCGCCCTTCATAGATCCCCAGAACAATATTGGTATTACCTACATCCACTACAAGAATCAATGGGTGTCACCTATCTTTCTTAGCGTTAAGGTCAAGGCTGATATCCAGATTATGAAAAGAGTATGTCAGCCTGCCTACAGAAATCACATCTACGCCGCTCTCAGCCATCTCACGCACTGTATCCAGCGATACATTGCCTGAGGCTTCTGTCTTGACGTGTGGGGCCTGTTCACGAATGAAGCGAACGGCTTCCTTCATATCTGGGACGGACATGTTATCCAGCATAATAATATCCGCCCCAGCCTCCAGGGCTTCCCGGACTTGCGTCATGTTTTCCGTCTCTACTTCAATCGTCATTGTATGCGGTATGTGCGCGCGCGCTCGGCTCACCGCCTGTGCAATCCCACCCGCGCCCTTAATATGATTATCCTTAATCATAACAGCATCGTATAGACCAAAGCGATGATTCGAGCCGCCACCTACACGCACAGCATACTTCTCCAACAGTCGATGCCCTGGTGTTGTTTTACGTGTGTCCACCAAGCGCGTGGAAAGTCCGTGCAATTGATCTATAAAAGTTCGCGTCCGCGTTGCAATACCGGACATCCGCTGGAGTAAATTTAACGCCAATCGCTCCCCGGTCAAAATCGCATGAGTACTTCCACTCACTTCTGCCAAAACGCTCCCCTTTTCAATCCACTGACCATCGGTCACCAACGGAGTGAACGACAAGGAAGGGTCCACTACCCGAAATACAATTTCCGCCACAGGTAAACCCGCAATCACGCCGCTCTCCTTGGCATGAATGACAGCCTTGGATTGGTGGCCCGGCTCAATCGTCCAACGTGTGGTCACATCGCCAGAACCTGTATCTTCTCGCAGCCAGCTGCGAATTTGTGCCGTCAGTTCCTCCTGATATCCGCTAAACTCACCATAAAGCTCGCTGTTAGATGTCATGAACGCTCTCCTCCGTTATGCCTTGCTCACGTCGCTGCTGAACATGCTTTCGCCACTTGCAATCATCTGTCTCAGGGAAGTCCTCACGATAGTGTGCCCCCCGACTCTCCTCACGCAGCAACGCACCATCTGCTACTAATAAAGCACAGGTGAGCAAATTGGCGAATTCGATCTCTTCCCGACTGGTGATCACAGCCTGAAAGGCAGTCACTAGCCCGCGCAGCTCTTCTAAAGCTGCTTGTAGCCCTTCACTATGCCGACGAACTCCAGCATAATGAACCATCGTTTCTTGCAGCTTATACCGCTGTTCCGCGACGGATGAAGCCTGAAACTCTGCACGGTTATCATTGTAAGATATCAAAGTATGGCCAACCAGCGGTGGCAATGAATGCAGCCGCTCGATAATCCTGCTGGCGAACACAATAGCTTCAGATAACGAATTGCTCGCCAGACGATTAGCGCCGTGAACACCTGTGGAAGAGGTCTCACCACAGGCGAACAAACGCCTAATGGAGCTTTCCCCGTATAGATTAGTCTGGATACCACCCATCATATAATGGGCAGCAGGAGCAATGGGAATCCTGCCTGTCGTCATATCCAAACCATATGACAGACACGTCCGATAAATCGTTGGAAAGCGTTGCTTTACCCGCTCAGGCGGCTCGTGTGTAATATCCAGGTATACAAACGTAGCCTGGGTGCGTTCCATCTCATGGATGATCGCACGAGCTACGATATCTCTGGGTGCAAGCTCCTGCCGGGAATCATACTTGTCCATGAAGCGTTCTCCATGAATGTTGCGTAACACGGCACCTTCTCCCCGCACGGCTTCAGAAATTAGAAACCTTGGAGCGCCCGGATGGCACAATGCCGTAGGATGAAACTGTACGAACTCCATATCCCGTACAACCGCCCCAGCACGATATGCCATAGCAATACCGTCCCCAGTTGCGATATCCGGGTTAGTTGTATAACGGTATAATTGCCCGCTACCTCCTGAACACACAATTGTTGCATTGGCAGTGATATACGACCTTTCTCCATCTGGCATTTGGACGAGGGCCCCAATACACTCACCATGCTCAGTCAGCAGGTCAATGACCATACACTCTTCCCACACCTCGATACCGGGATGGGCAGCAACCTGCTGTGATAAGGCACGCACGATTTCATAACCGGTGGCATCTCCATTTGCATGCAAAATGCGACGATGACTATGCGCCCCTTCTCGGGTCAGCGCTAGTTCACCATCCACACGGTCAAAGGCTGTCCCCAATCGTATTAACTCTTTAATGCCATCTGGGCCTTCATGAACAAGCGTTCTGACCGCCTCGGGTTCACACAGACCTGCACCAGCAATCAGAGTATCTTGCATGTGATAAGCCGGTGTATCCTCGTCCGATGTGACAGCAGCAATGCCGCCTTGAGCATAACGTGTGTTGCTTTCCATTAAAGTTTTCTTGGTAATCAGCAACACTTTCCGATTCTCCGCAGCCTTAATCGCCGTATATAAGCCCGCAATGCCGGAGCCGATAATCAAGACGTCGGCTTCGTATTGGGTCAATTCCGCTACATCAAAATCAACTAGATATCTTGGAATCATGCCTTCACCTGATTTCACAGAAGAATAGCGCACACCATAGATTGTACAGTATGCGCTCACGGAATATGTTCAAAATGATAGTAAGTCGATTGCAACGACTGTTGGCCTTTTAAGCTAAAAAGGCGACAGCCGTTTATTTAACAATAAATGTACACAACGTTCCTTTGTCTGTCAAATCACGTTAGCAATAATCTTCCATATTTAAAAAAGCTCCGGAAAACCAATAGGATCTGGTTCCCCGAAGCTTACATATATGCTTATTCAACTATCCATCAGATGATCAGGTTGTTGTCGGTGGAGTACCACCGGAATTGCCTGAATTGTTATCATCCTCTGGCTTTTTCAGATTAGGGATATCGTTTGGTTGATCCGTTGTATTCTTAGGTTCGTCATCCTTACCTTGAATACGTACACGAACATCTCCGATATTATCGATCACAGGTTCACCGTTTTCTGGTGTTCCTTCTCCCTCATTCGTATTGCCGTCCAAAGAACCTGTCTCGATCAAACGTTTGATTTGTTCAAGTTCCAGGGTTTCTTCTTCCAGCAATGTTTGAGCGATCAAATGAACCTCTTTGGAATACTTCGTCAAGAGTTCTCTAGCACGCTCATAAGAGTCAGTGATGAAGCGATTCATCTCCTGGTCAATCTGATAAGCGATCTGATCACTGTAGTTCTGCTCATGACCGATATCGCGTCCAAGGAATACTTGACCTTGGGAAGTTCCAAACTGCATCGGGCCAAGCTTCTCACTCATACCGTATTCCACGATCATACTACGCGCAATGCTTGTCGCTTGCTGGAAGTCACTATAAGCCCCTGTTCCGATCTCACCAATAAACAGCTCCTCGGAAACACGTCCACCCAGCAATCCAGTGATTTTGTCCAGCAATTCCTGCTTGGTTGTCAGCATGCGGTCTTCCTTCGGAAGCATGATGACATATCCGCCTGCACGTCCACGTGGAATAATAGTTACCTTGTGAACCATATCGGCATTCTCTAGGAAGTAACCGATAATCGTATGCCCTGCTTCATGATAAGCAACAATTCGTTTCTCGCGGTCACTGATTACGCGGCTGCGTTTTTCAGTACCTACGATAACGCGGTCGATCGCCTCATCTACTTCTCGCATCGAAATATCTCTGCGGTTGCGACGAGCGGCCAGCAAGGCAGCCTCGTTCAACAGGTTTTCCAGATCAGCGCCCGTAAAGCCTGTTGTACGCTTCGCGATAACGTCCAATTTAACATCCTTCGTTAATGGTTTGTTGCGTGCATGTACATGCAATACTGCTTCGCGACCTTTAACATCTGGACGGTCAACCGTAATTTGACGGTCAAAACGCCCTGGACGAAGCAAGGCCGGATCTAGAATATCCGGACGGTTAGTAGCAGCAACGATAATGATGCCTTCGTTTGCGCCGAATCCATCCATCTCTACGAGCAATTGGTTGAGCGTTTGCTCACGTTCATCATGTCCGCCACCCAATCCGGCGCCACGTTGACGTCCAACGGCATCAATTTCATCAATGAAAATGATACAAGGTGCGTTCTTCTTCGCATTCTCGAACAAGTCACGAACACGGGAAGCACCGACCCCTACGAACATTTCTACAAAATCAGAACCCGAGATACTGAAAAACGGCACTCCGGCCTCACCTGCAACAGCTCTCGCCAAGAGTGTTTTACCCGTACCTGGAGGGCCTACTAACAAAACCCCTTTTGGAATACGAGCACCCACAGCTGCGAACTTGCGTGGGTCCTTCAAGAATTCTACGACTTCGACAAGCTCCTGTTTCTCTTCGTCAGCCCCTGCTACGTCTTCGAAGGTAACTTTCTTCTTCTCTTCGTTATACAGACGGGCTTTGCTCTTGCCGAAGTTCATTACTTTGCCGCCACCGCCCTGTGCCTGATTAAACAGGAAGAAGAACAACAGGAACATGATCACCAAAGGAATGATAGAAGTCAAAAATGTCAGCCAAATGCTTTCGCCTTCCATTTTCTTCTGCACGTATTCAAACCCGTTCGTTTCGCTGGCATTCACCAGTTCACTTAGTGCTTGATCCGTTGGCGGAACGTATACGGAAAAATTGGTTGATTTAGCATTAGCCGGCTGCTTCTTATATGCACCGGTTACAAGATAGGCGTAACCGTCAAATTGGACCGTTACTTTAGAGATGTTATTAGCTTTAACCTCTTGCCGTAATTGGTCATATCTAGGGAGATCGGAGGCTTCGTTACTGTTGCTAACAAACTGAACGATACCCACCACAACTAAAAAAAGAATCAAATAAAAACCAGAATTCCGGATGAACCGATTCATCCCCTACCTCCTCTCGAGACACTTAAGTTATTTTACCATAGCCTGTAAGCCCTTCTCAACAAAGGACCCTATTTAGTCCTAGGACTGGAGGCTGAGATTAGCTGGTGTAGATTTCCGGCTTCAAAATCCCTATGTATGGGAGGTTCCGGTAATGCTCGGCATAGTCCAGACCATAGCCGACAACAAACGCATCCGGAAGTGTAAATCCGGTGTAATCAGCTTCAAGATTAACGGTCCGGCGTGCAGGCTTGTCGAACAAAGTTACGACACATACCGAATTGGCATTACGATTCTTAAGCAATTCAATCAAATGTGTCAGCGTCAGACCACTGTCGATAATATCTTCGACAATCAGAACATCGCGTCCTTCCACTGAAGCGTCCAAATCTTTGATGATTTTAACAACGCCTGATGATTTGGTGGATACTCCATAACTAGATACAGCCATGAAATCAAGTTCCAACGGCACTGTAATGGATTTAACCAAATCCGCCATAAAGATAAACGCACCCTTCAGCACGCAAATCACCAATGGATTTTTTCCTTCATATTTCACGCTAAGCTGTGCGCCCAATTCCTTGATTTTACTCTGAATCTCTTCTTCACTGATCAATACTTCCTGAATATCATTTTGCAACGGTGTAAACCTCCTAAGTTTATACTATGAAAGCCGTTCCTGCGCAATTACTGGTGCCCCGGACTCTCTCGTCTTTGCCATGACATATATATAACCGAAGACGTGTGCTTTTGCACCGCAGCATGTACAGAACGTCGTACGCCCGGAATCCAGAGAACAACTCCAGAGTGGTCGCAGACGATCGGAATAACGGAACGCATTAAAGGAGGTATTTTTTCATCAATAAAAATATCTTTAACCTTTTTTCTTCCGTTTAATCCCATTACATACATGGTATCTCCAGGTAATCGCGAACGTACAGTCAACGGCAAAGTCAATTCGTCTGCGTCGAACCATGCTTCTTCCTCATTCGCCGGATGGTGTCCATCCCAATAGGAAGCTCTTCGCCACCGAAGTATACCACCCGCTTCAGGCAACTCCAGCTCACCGGAAATAGGCAATACGCTCAGTCCATAGCTCCATTCACCCATAACGACTTGCGTACGGTCAAACAAAACCGCCTGGTCATATTCGCGGACTCCAACCGCACCGCCGCCCAAGTCCAAGCTCCACGTAGAAGATGTCTCTTGGAGAAGTCTTAGTCGAACGGTCTCAATTTTACGAAAATCAAAATTTTCACTGCCCGAAGGCAGATAATTTAATATTAGTTTAATCAACCTCCGTTGTAAAGCAACGGATAGCTTACGATATGAAGCGATGGAAAACATGTACCTGCCATTATTGAAGTGCACCATTTTCTCATATGCTGACAGTGTAGCTGCCTCCATAAAATCATTTTCGTCAGCCATCGTTTCGGCCAGCCGATTCAGGGATGGTGTCAGTTGCTCATTATATTGCCCCAAAAAAGGGAGCACATCCATGCGGATAGCATTACGACGGTATTTAGACGATAAATTAGTGCTGTCTGTCACATAGGAAAAACCATGAAAGTTGCAGTACTCAATCAAGTCAGCCTTGTACATACGAAGTAGCGGGCGAATGAGTTGCACATTTTTTTCATTTCGTGCTAAACGCATACCCGCCAAACCCGCCGGTCCGCTACCGCGCAGCAAGTGCAAGAGAACTGTTTCCGCTTGATCATCGCCATGGTGAGCCATAGCAATATGTTGTGCCTTCCACTTCGTAGCCGTATCATGTAAAAAGCTGTACCGTAGCTCACGGGCGGCTTCCTGTGGACCCTTACCGCTCTCCTTCATATAAGCGGGTGCATCCACCCGAATCATTTCAAATGGAAGCTTGAGCTTTCGGGCAATATTGTGTACCTCTTCAGCCTCCGCATCCGATTCCTCTGGCCTGAAGCCATGATGAACATGAGCGCAGACGAGTTGTAATGGCATATGTATAACGGATATTTCATGTAAAATGTGCAAAAGGGCCACCGAATCCGGTCCACCGGATACAGCAACCACAATGCGGTCTCCGGGGCTCCACAGTGAATGTTCTCGCGCCAAAGCGAGTACTTCCTGTACAACACCGGTCGGTTTTGTTGTTCCCATTTACGACCCTCTTTTCTCCCGACCGTAAAAATGATGATCCTCTGTTATCTTATGTAAGTCATGCTGCTACCTTAACGCAATCCAGAGCGCTCCGGCAAGCAGCAAAAGCGATACCGTAAAAGCATATCCCAGCCAGCGTGGATTTCCCCTTTTGACAGATGATTGCCTGACATGTGCGGAAGCCAGACGCGACCAAGCTCGGGCCGCTGCACGAGTATCGGAATATTCTCCACGCACTGCACCCAGCAGCCATTCGGCGTAGGGGCGCAATATACGGCTGCGACGAATAATGACTGTCAATTCTGCCGTATTACGTAGCTGTGGTAGCCTGCTCGCAGCTGCCTTTAACGATTCGCTCTCTAATATATGAATCGTTAGAAGAGCAAAGGCAAACAGGTCATACTGGGGATCAGCATTTCGGCTACCAGCATTCCAGAATCCCCTGTCGTACCATTCTGTAAATTGTTTAACACTCCGACCTGCAAGGGACACCCCGCCATAATCAATCAACTCAGCCTCTCCATAGGCATTGACCAATATATTTTGAGGCTTCAGGTCGCCAAACACCCATCCTGCCTGATGGAGATCGGCCAAACGATTCAGTATGCCGGTTCCAGCCACACCATACCACTCAGACCCTTTGGCTGCCACAAATTTATGAAGCGGATCTCCTTTGACGTATCGCATAACATAAAAGGGGATCTCCCCACTACGTAACACTACATCATCCACCTCAAACAAGAAGGAAGGATTTCCATTACGCTGGAGGGCAGCCTGAGTCCCTTGAGACTGTAATGTGGTCAGCACATTAATCTCCGATTGCAGATCAAGCGTGTTCTTTCCCATTTTGAGAGCAAATTGCCGATCGGCCTGTGCTTCTTTTACCAAATATACAGTTCCGTTCGCTCCCCGGCCCAGCAAGCGCTGGATGACATAGCTACTCCGCTTCCACTTGCCCTTGATGACCGTTCCGGGTGCAAGAACGGGATCAGACGACGTAGTCACCGAGCATCCCTTCTCCTTTGCTATAGGATTCTTCCAGATCTTTCTGTTCCCCTAGTGTAACATATCGGTAATAATCAATCACTTGTAAAATGGCCGGTCCTGTCGGTGTCGCTCCTTTCATCCGCAAGCGTCCGAATATCGATTTGATCTGGTCAAGCTCAGAGGTCCACCCGATATCCATGACTGCGTCTTCTCCCATTCGTCCGCCCGGGAAATGAAATACAGATATACGGCTGAGTCCGCTTCTGGACTGTAAGCTGAGCAGCAAATCGCGGATACTGTCCTCTACAGCAGGTAGCTTGGGCTTCATGCTTGCACTTGCATCAATGAGTAAAGCAATTTCCAGAGGGCTTGTTTCTGTCAATTCATCCATTACCTCAACTACCTGGGCTCGTTTGGCCGGAGGCAGTTCACCGATATGCCGGGCACCGCCCTCACCCAAAATGTGCGTTAACTCTCTATTAACCGCCTGCTGAATCGTTTGAACCACTGTTTTGCGCGTCATCATCTGCATGGTTTGCGCTAACTGCTTCGTACCGACGATTTGGCTAAACCCTCCCCCTGCTTTAGCAATTTCCTGAATCTCTGCGCTCCCAAGCTCGCCGATGGTTCCGTAGTCTATGACTCCAGCGACGTTCACTGTAATTCCCTCCCGTAAAGCTTGGGCAGCCGCCATAACTGGGCTAACACCTACGTTAGAGCATCCATCTGTAATGATCAAAATTTGCTTCATCGCTTTTTGACCTCCGCTTCCTCTTAATCTATTCCGATAGATTCTATCTTTGCCTAATCCGGAACGATTCAAACGAAGGATGCGGATTTTTAAAAATGTATAAGGAATTTCCCGGGCAATGTCAGTCTAGCTCACCGTCCGTGGACGTTCTAACCACCTCATGCCGGGTACATGGAGAGTTGCCCACTCTGGGTGAAAGTGGTCTATTTTACTAACAACTACAGTCATATCATCATAGATTTGATTTTGTTGGTATCGAATAACCCGTTCTAGCAAACAGTCAGCCAATTGCTGTGGATCTTCACTTTCAATTTCCTGAATCATGCGTTTCATCCATATCTCTTTATTGACTGCATAACCCGGTGAATCGTATATACCGTCTGTAATCATAATGAGAATATCCCCCGGCTGGAGTTGCAGCGAAACCAAATCAACTTCGATATCCTGTATAATGCCAATCGGTAAATTGCTGGCAGATACGGGAATGACCTCCTCCCCTCTTTTAATAAAGCTCGGTGTAGATCCAATCTTCATAAAGGTTGTCCGGGCCGTATACTGATCAATCAGCGCCATATCCACCGTAGCATACATTTCCTCAGGTGATCGCAGCATCAGGACAGAGTTAACCGACTTGATCGCCAATTTTTCGTCCATACCCGATTGCAGTAGTTCTTCCAAAATGTTAAGTGCTGCACTGCTCTCTTGCTGCGCACGCTCTCCGTTCCCCATACCATCGCTTAAAGAGACTGCGAAAGTCCCATTCCCTAGCTCCATCATGCTGTAGCTGTCTCCTGAGAAGAAATCGCCTCCTTTGGCGGCACTAGCTACTCCTGTAGCAATCTCATATGTTTTAGCAGAGCCGAACATGACTGTAGCCAAGCCTTGGCGGCGATCTGCCGCCGTTTCGCGCATGACAGCTATATGCTCGTCTAGTATGTCCGACAGCAGTGGAGCAATAATTTTCCGACATTCATCAAATCCCCTTGTATAGGCGTGGACAATCTCAATTTCAACCTGGCCTGCATCCAGGCTAATAATTTCGATGGATTGGATGGACAAGCCCAGTCTATCAAGAGCCTCTCGGATTTGCTCTTCCTGCCGATGCATGGTCTGCCCTTCCCGCTGAATTTCCCGCGCTAAATCCTCCATAATTTGCGATACACCGGATAGCTGGTCAGCAACAAGCTGACGACTATCGTATACTTGGCGCTTCCACTGCATATTATGCTGGTAGAGACTATACTGCTGTTTCATTACCTGCAGGACAGCGCCCGTTTTGGCACATGCCTTGCTCCATTGCGGCGGCATCTGCTCTGGCTCTAAATCAGGATTGTCCTCAATGGCACTCATCATTTCCGTCATATACTGATGGGTTTGCATAAACTTGCCGTCCCAACACTGCTCGCACTTAAAGCAAGAGGCACATGTTCCTTCCGCCACCGCATTCATAAAGTGTTCGATTTCTCCGTCCGATTTTGCTCCCTCACTCGCAGATATCTGATGGAAACTGCGGGACAGCTGGCTGAATACACGGGAAAATTTCGTCACCCGCTCGGCGGTGAGATCACGAACCCTTTTGGCATATTCATGCTGTGACTTGGCGTGATCCTGCGTACCAGGGACATAGGTAGAAACCGCTTTAAAGAAACTTTTTGGAGTCATTAAAAATAATAGGATTGCCGCGCAGCTCTCCCAGGTTGATGTCAGCACGTCTCCAGTCCCATCCAGATAGATCGTCAAAATGGAAGAGCCTAGCAGCATACCAAGGGCTACTGCACCTTTTCTCCCTTCACGCAGCATCCCTGCCAGCAAACCTGCAAAAGCAAGTAGACTCATCTGCACAATTGCAGACATATTGGCCAGGCTCAAAATTAAACCGGTAATCACACCGACCGAAGCACCCAGGGAAGCACCTCCCACCAAAGCAAACACCAAGACCAAGTATCGTGAAAGTACATGATCGACAGACAGTGAATGAACGGTCCATCCTACTGCTCCCGTCATCACAGAGGCTAATAGAATAATAAGACACAAAATTTCTTCATTTTTGAGCTGGCTTGCCTTCTTGCGGTACGTAAACAGCGGTATGGCCTGGGTGAACACCAATGTAAGCATAAAACTGAGTACCGCATCCGTTCCCACAATGACAAGCTCATACCATGTAAAAGCCGGAGCCATCACGGCGTTAAATAAATTGACCATAAACACAGACAAGAAGACCATAAGCGGGGCATAGGATAATTCCAGACGATCGAAGGTGCGTAGCCCGCGATACAGGAGATAAAATACGATTAACTCACCACCAATCATGAATAACGATGGGTAAGGAGCTAACAGGCTGCCTAGCACAACGGATACAGCTACAGGCAGCATCAGATCACGCCGAAGGAACGTAATGACCGCAAAATAAGCGAGGGCAAAAGGAGAAAGCTCGTCCAAAATAGTGGCGCGTCCCAATAAAACTCCCATAGCTGACAATAGCAGCATCCATCTTTGCGCGGTTACCCATTGCACTACTTTATGTGAATTGAGCCGTTTCTTGAGTCTGGAAGGCCAACCTTCCGTACGCTCTTTGGATTTGGACTTTCTAGATTTTAACCCCGGAAAATGTACCACGTTCCATTTCTCCATCATGCGTCAGGCACCCCATTCATCAATTTGATGTTCCCATCTTAAACCGGAACGATTGAGAAAGTTTGTCAGAACCTCACGTCTTATTCCAAGAAATTTCCGACAAAAAAACGTGCCGCGCGAAAGGACAGAGCATTCCCCTGTACTTCAAGCTACGCCCGTATGGAAGCAGATGGAAGTTGTCTCTCTCTACGCTTTGGGCGACCTCTCTATGTCAGTCATCCTGATACCAAATCTAGCGATTTGCACAGAAGATAGACGGAAAACCGTTGGAGTTTGTCGGACGATTATGTCCACACGACAAAAAAAACATCCAACATTTCAGTAGATGCTTCTTCTCTTCTTCATAAAACTACTAGTCTTAAAAATGTGCCCGTACAACTCCACCCAAACATATTGCCCGTAGCCACGGCTTGTCGCATCTCTTGTCGGTAGAACGCAAAAAAACCGTAGCAGTCTTTCGACTGTACGGTTTTCCGTGTATGGTTGATACGGTTGTCAAAGTGAATTAAACACGCTTCGCGCCGCGTCCTCCGCGTTTACCTTCGGTGTTCTTTTTCAGCGACGAAATGCGTTCCTCACTATCTTTCAGGAAGCGTGACATTTTATCCTCAAATGAAGGTTTACCCGGTGCAGGCTTGAAAGAACGGCCTCCACGATCGCGGTTGAAACCACCACCGCGTCCCTGACTTGGACCTGAACCTCCGCCGCCAAAACGGTCTCCTCCGCCTGGTCCTCCTGTACGCTCCGGTCTTGGAGCTCTTGGGGGACGGGCTTCACTTGCCGGCTTATCAATCGTTTGCTTAATGGAAAGTCCGATTTTGCCATCTTTGTCAACATTAATGACTTTCACCGTCACAACATCATTAATCTTCAGGTGGTCGTTAACATCCTTAACATAATTATCGGCGATTTCCGAGATGTGAACGAGACCCGTGACACCTCCAGACAAATCCACAAATGCTCCAAAATGCGTGATGCCTGTCACTTTGCCCTCTAACTTGGTGCCCACTTCAATTGCCATAGAATAAAATGATCCTCCCTTAAAATATACAACCGATTTTTTTGCAAAAAAATCCCGCTGTGGTGATTTGATTATACAAAATGGCGGAACCAAGGTCAACTAAGCATTGGCCCGATAATGATTCTATTTTTGATCTCCGATGATTGGTGTCTCTTCCGGTTTGTAAAGACCGTACTTGCTTCTAGCAATCTCTCCAATGTACTCAGGGTCCTTGAGACGATTCACTTCGGTTTGAAGCTGTTGTTCCGTTTGTGTAGCAGCTTGCTTCTGTTTTTCCTTCTGGGTGAGCTGTTCACTTCGATCGGCCATGATCATACCTTGAGAAAAAAAGGTGAATATGGCCCAACTACCAAAGGCGGCAAGCGATAGCAACCAAATCATGATTCGCCTGCGCCCGCCCGCATTGGACTTGGACGTAGGAGATGAATGGCGATCTACAGACGAATTACGCATGATACTACCCCCTTCCAAACCATCTTTTTGCTGTATTTTTCAGTCTGATACCCAGCTTTACGAGCGGATCTGGCGTCTTCCAACGCGCTATAAGCGGACGGATCGACCAAAGGATCGGCTTCCAAACCGGCATCAGGATGTATATCAGCATCCTTCCTAGGAGCACAATAAGTGCCCATGTCCATCCGACCAGCTTGCGTAACAGCCGATACAGCGCTAACACCGGAAGAACAATCAGGATGCGCAGTATGCTGTTCACGATCAACGTCAGTCTGCGAACGATCTCTATTAACATTACCACAAAACGTTGGGTTGTAACACTAAAGGCCCAAAAATAGAGCCAAACCCCCAAAAGTAGTCCTAAAAAGACATAAAACCGCAGCTCACCGCGATTACTCGCGTACAGCACACGGAAAATAAACAAAGCCGAGGCCACCCAATACAGCACGTCCAACAAATGAACACTCCAACGGGCAAAATGAAAGCGGATTGACAGCACCCGGTAGCTGTCAAATACCACTCCCATGGTTATGCCCGACAATAGCATCCACGTCAATGTCAGCCATTGTGTGTAAGGGTTCATTTGAAGAGCTTGCCGAATAGGCTTTTTCCGTTTTTGGCCGGGGCCCCAGGCTCCAGGTAGACGAGGGAAGTAATCAGACCTTCAATGGACAGTAGCCCCTCTTCCAGACTGAGGTTTTTGATATGTAAATGTTGTCCGCGAATGGTGAGATGGCCCAGCTCGGTCTGAAGCAAAAACTCTTCACTGTCAAAGCTCTCCACATTGCTGACGCCTGAAATGTCGAGCTGCTTACGGCTTTGCATGCGCAGATCATGGTGCTTGGACTTCCCTTGTTCAATCATGGCATGTACCCCTCCTTCTGTTCTTAGCTTATGAAGGGATGGGCATGATTTAGAACCGCTTTGGCTATTCACGAGCATATATTAGACAATTAGACAAAAGCTCCTCATATAAAAAAAAAGCATTCCTTCGTACAATATGAAGGAATGCTTCTATGTACAACGTTATGAGAAAATCAGATGTCTGCTTACCAGTTCAAACCGTTGTCCCTGGCAATAGGCTCTTCCTTTACCAAAGTGTACATACTTGCAGCCTCGTCCTTGCGTGTAGTGTCGGCGAGCCGTTCCACTCGCACGGTCACCAGCTTCTGGCCAAATTGGACGGTAATTTCATCGCCTACTTTGACCGCACTGCTCGGCTTGGCTTCGCGTCCATTCACCACGACTCTCCCTTGTTCAGAGACGTCCTTAGCTACTGTACGACGCTTAATCAGCCGCGAGACTTTCAAGAATTTATCAAGACGCATTAGTTAACGGCTTCTTTAAGCTTATTACCAGCTTTAAAAGCAGGAACGGTCGATTCTGGAATTTCAATCGTGTTGCCGGTTTGTGGATTGCGGCCTGTACGGCTGGAACGTTTGCGCGTTTCGAAAGTACCAAAGCCGATCAGTTGTACTTTGTCACCACTAGCAAGTGCATCTGTAATTTCACCAAGAACGCCATTCAATACAGCTTCAACGTCACGTTTGCTCAAACCGCTTTTGCTGGAAATATTGTTGATCAGATCTGTCTTGTTCATAAGATAAAAGCCTCCTAAATGTCAAAAAATAATCATCACGCTACATGTCCTTAAATGGAGCATACGTGAGGTCCAACTGTGGCCGAAGCCCTTCCTGAATACCACTGTAACGTGTTCAACTATTAGCTACAGTTATTTTCAGAATTACTACAAGTTATTCTGGCTTGTCCTTAAAAATCCTGCAATGACAGGCGTTTTTTATTCGACCCCAGTTAAGCCAACATCCTACTACAAAACTCTGCCCATTGGCAAGTCTGCTCAAGCCGGGCGTATTTTCAACCCTGCATATGACTCATTTTACTGTCCAATACAGCCAAAGATCAAATCTATGGAATCAATCTCTGTCAAGAAGCTTTTTCGCTTCCTGCCAGTAGGTCTCCATTTCATCTACACTGCTGTCCTCAGGACGACGCCCCTGCTCGCGTAGTTTCTGCTCAATATACTGGAAGCGGCTCACAAATTTGCGATTAGTGGCTGACAGCGCCTCCTCCGGATCTACATCCATGAACCGGGCCGCATTCACGGCAACAAATAGAACATCCCCCAACTCCAGCAACTGAGCTTCCATGGAATGCCCTTCACGAACCGCTTCCTTCAACTCAGCCACTTCTTCGTCCAATTTATCAAATACGCCTTCAATGCTATCCCAGTTAAAGCCTACTTTAGCTGCCTTCTTCTGGAGCTTATACGATTTCATAAGAGCAGGCAGATCACGGGGAACCCCATCCAGTACGGAAGGATTGGCTGCCGCCGTACCTTTTAGCCGTTTTTCCTCTGCCTTCATCTGTTCCCAATTTTGCAGCGCCTCTTCCGCATCATTGGCTTGATTGTCACCGAATACATGCGGATGACGGAAAATAAGCTTATCGTTCAGTCCCTGGATCACATCATACACATTGAAGGTTCCGACTTCCTCCTCCATTTGGGCATGCAGCAAAATTTGCAACAACAGATCGCCAAGCTCTTCCTTCATATGCTCAGGATCATCCTCATCTATGGTTTCAATGACCTCATACGTTTCCTCGATCAGATTTTTGCGGATCGATTGATGTGTCTGTTCACGATCCCATGGACAGCCTTCCGGACTGCGCAAAATATCGACAATCTCATGTAGACGGTCAAAAGAACGCCGTTTCAGGGCCTCATCTTCACTACGAGGTATGTATACCAAGGATAGGTTCCCATAGCCCTCTACTCGATCCAGCTCGTACAGCGGCACCTTGTGGACTGCTTCCTCACCTTCTACCCCAAGCGCGTGGCCGACATACACCTCATAATCGTCAGGATACCGCTCCATCAAACATAGCTTCACATCGGAAGCCGTAAAGGTGTCATATACCTGTCCGATCAGCGTATGCAACTGAGGCTGGAGCCAGCTGGCATCAAGTGTACCTGCATCCAACAGCTGAAAACCCTCAATCGGATCAAAACCAAGACGCACAAAAGCCTCATCCAGAAAACTTTCTCCACCCAAAATGTTTAGTTCAATCCCTTGCGCAGGGCAACGCTCCTTGAGCAACTGCACCGCTGCTTCCGCCACCATCGGGTGACCGGGAACTGCATAGACGATTTCACTCCCGTCTGCCGCCTTAGCAACCTTTTCCATCAGTTGACTGGTAATTTCCTCATATACCTCTGGAAAAGAATCCTTTGTCTCATATACCGCATCAAACGACTCAAAAGCCACCTCAAACTCATCCAGCACTCGAACCGCCGGATGTTCCTTGGTTCGCAGATAGAGCGCTGAAGCGCCCCGCATTTTGTTCAATATCCCTATCGTAAGCTGATCAGGATCTCCCGAGCCCAGACCTACGATCGTTAATGTTACGCTCATATCCAATCCTCCGTTCCGCAAAAGCAGGATGCATGCTCCGAAAAAACACCCGGCACAGCCCAGCTTCCGCTTCCTTTGCTTTGGCATTTACTATACCACAAAGTGGTATAGGCTCATAAAATGGCTTGTGCAGCTTTCACGCGGCAAGCCGTATAACCCCGGGCTAAGCCAGTACACGCAGTCTGCGCAGCACAGCTGCCAGCGGGCGTCCGAGCTTGGGCACTGCCACAAGCTCGGCTTCCGTGATCAACCTCAGGCGTGCGAGGCCGATCACGAACACCACGGCGCCTGCCGCTACACCCAGCAGGCTCTCCGCCGCTGCCGTGGCACGACCTCCGGCCGCCCAGCCCAGGGCACCCAGCACAGCACTGGTGCCCCACATCGCCGCCCCGGCTGCACCAGCCAAGGCGACAAGCAATGCCGCCGGTTTGAGCACACTGGCGGACCAGCTCCCGCGCAGCCCCACCAAGCGGGCCAGCAGCGCGATGTTGATCACAGCCGCCAGCAAATAGGCGACAGCCCCCGCAATGGCGGCGCCTGCCGTGCCGAGCTGCGGCACGAGCAGCCAGTTTAGCAGCCCCTTGGCTGCAGCGGCCGCGAGCATCGCCAGGGCTGGCGCACGAACCGCGCCAAGCCCTTGCAACAGCGCAGCCGAGATGATGCTGAGCGTGCCGCCTACGGCGGTCAGCGCCATCCAGCGCATAACCGTGCTGCCAGTGTCGTCTGCATACAGCATCACATTGACGGGCACGGCCAGCACGATCAGACCTGTTGCAGCGGCTAGTCCCAGCAGCCAAAACCAGCGCAGCGATTGCTCGCACTGACGACGTGCCAGCTCCGTACCTCCGGTCACCCGTGCCTCAGCCAGCGAGGGTATGAACAATGCCGACAATGTGGTGGCAAACATCATGACCAGCTGTACTAGCGGAAGCCCCCGGTTATACACGCCGAAGGCCACCATAACCGCCGTATCATCCAAGCCCTCCTGCTTTAACAGGCGAGGGACGGTAAATGTATCTACCAGGTTTATTAACGGAACGGCTAGCGCTCCAAGGCAAACAGGCAGAGCATAACGTAGCAGTGCCTTTAGCAAAGCACCACTGCTTTCCGCTGGGTGAAGCTCACCAGTCTGTGCCTGCACTGTTGTCATGACCGTCTCTTGCCGCCTAAGTCTCTTTCTGTGACCTCGCCAATACAGCAGCATGATCACCAGGCCCGCTGCTCCGCCTGCTGCTGAACCAAACACTGCTCCGGCGGCAATCATATCCGCCCCTGCTCCTTGTGACAGCATGAACAGCAACAATATGATCATCACGCTTACCCTTATCGCCTGCTCCGTCACTTGTGAGACCGCCGTTGGGATCATATTTTGCAAGCCTTGAAAATAGCCTCTCAGTCCCGCCATAACTGGCACGAACAAGAAGGCAATCGCCGCCGCCCTCACCGATGGAATGACGTGAGCATTGTCGATCCACTGGCCGATTAGTGGCGCACACGTATACATCAGCAGCCCCAGAATCAATCCGAATATGCCTAGTACAAGCGAAGATAGCCGGGCAACACGTTGCCCCGCTGCCTGATTTCCCACAGCCTCATACTCAGCTACAAATTTGGATACAGCCGCCGGGAATCCAGCAGCTGCAATGGTAATGAACAGCGTATAAAAAGGATAAACCGTATTATAAATGCCAAACACGCCGTCGCCGCCAATATTTTGCAGCGGGATTTTTTGCAATGTGCCAATCAGCTTGCTTGCTACAGCTGCCAGTGTTAAGATGACAGCGCCTCGTAGCAGCCGCGAAGCGGCGCGATTTTCCTGCATTCTCCGTCTCCACTCCCACCTGGAATAAGCATTTTTACGAGTCCTATTATACCGTCTCTTCTTCCGGAAAGAAAAAAATCCCTGTACAACGTTGAACGGCTTTAGCCATTCTGTACGTCACACAGGGGTGAAACGGGGTGTTACTGTTCCATTTGTTTGCCCAGGAAGCCAGCGGCTGTTTCAGCCATCTTGACCTCCATTTCGGACATTTTTACATTTTCATCCTTGTTCAACAATATAACAGAACCAATGGGATCACCACCCGAAACAATGGGAGCCGTCACAAAGGACGAGAGTGTTTCTTCGTGGTCTCGCGTCAGCTCGTAAGAGCCGCTGGCTGTCTCCAGCACAGTCTTGCGATTATCCATGCTACCTTCAATAATGCTACCGATTTGCTTGTCCAGAAACTCTTTTTTCGAGCCTCCAGCCACCGTAATAATGGTGTCACGATCGGTAATCATCGTAATATGGCCAGTACTTTCAAACAGGGACTCAGCATACTCTTTGGCGAAATCACCAAGTTCACCAATAGGTGAATACTTTTTCAAAATGACTTCTCCGTCACGATCCACAAAAATCTCAAGCGGATCTCCTTCACGAATTCTCAAGGTGCGGCGAATCTCCTTTGGAATAACTACCCGCCCAAGATCATCAATACGGCGAACTATACCAGTAGCTTTCATTTCACATGTTGCCCCACTTTCTCAAGAAGAATTTAGTAAACTACTGACGGTATCGAAAGACGCTTCCACTCCCCCAGAAGCGGTCACGAAGAACGTCGCGTTCATGGTGTTTATGGTGATATCTGACCATAGTATTCATCTGTTCCCAATTCCTTATGCATGTTCAGTTATTTACCTTCGTTTGCAGCTCCATCTTTAGTTGTTCCAGCTTTGCTATCGCCCGTACCGCTTGTTGTTCCGCTCGGCGTAGTTGTGCTGCCCGCACCGGACGTTGCACCACTTTTCTCTTGCGTAGCAGGTGCCTTCGGCAGATTGATTTTCAAATCAAGCTTCGTCAAATCATTTTCGGTAAAGTTTTGGATACTTTCCCCAGCTAGTTTATTTTTCAGGGCAGCCTTTTCGTTGTCCTTCAATTTATCAAATGTCGGCTCATTGCGGGACTCCACTTTGATCACGTGATATCCGTATTCTGTTTCCACGGGTTCACCAATTTTGTTAATTGGTTGAGTCTCGGCAGCCTCTTTAAAAGCAGGTACCCATTGCGCTACAGATGCATTCTCATACAGCCCGCCATTAGATGCGGAACCTGGGTCTTCCGAATACTTCTTAGCAATCGTTGCAAAATCCGCTCCACCATCCAATTTTGCCTTTACCTCTTTGGCCAGCTTGAGAGTAGCCTCTTTTGTACGCTGTTTCTTTGTTTTTGGATCTTCAAAATTAATCAATACATGACGTACAGTTGCTGTCGTGAACTGATCTTTATTTTTTTCAAATTCCTGTTTCAGCTGATCATCCGTTACTTTATTGGTTTCGCTGTTGATTACCGTCATTACACGCGTGAAGTAATCTTTCACACCTTGTTCGGTCAGCTTCTGATCACTTAGAAATGTCTTAAACTTATCTTCTCCGACCGACTTTTTATACTGCTCCAACTGCTCGTTTCCTTGTTTGGCGCCCTCTTCCTTGGCTTTGTCGTCCGCTTTGGCTGCCAAAAGCTTGTACACTACTTCCTGCTTTACAATTTGCTCACGTACCTGATCAGAAGCTAAAGCAGCCTCATACTCTGGGTACAGAAATTTCATCATGCTGATTTCTTGGTTGAACTCATTTTCGGTAATCGTTCCACCCTTATAGGTCACGACAACCTTGCTGTTGTCTTTCGGCTCATCCTTGACCTTATTCTCATCCGCTTGCTTCGTACATGCTGCGAGCACCGATATAGCTAGCAACGCTGCCATGCCCAAGGAGAGCATTCTCCAAGGTTTTCTTTTATTTAGTTGTGACATTTTGCAGTTCCTCCTTCAATGTGAATGCTTCTTTCAATGCACTCAAAAATTGCTCCAGCAGTTCTAGCAGTTGTGCATCATTTAGACCTTTACCCTTTATGCGTACGCTCATAGAAGTACCCTGTTCAAATTGTACACGTCTTTCAAAGCGATTGCCAATCTCGGCAAGTTTGGCAGTCTGCAGCGCCTGCTGGCGCCCCTCGTGAAATTTCAACACCATATTGTCATCCCGTTGAACAATGGACTCGATGCCATACATCCGTCCATACACCTTGAGACGGGCCACGGCCAGCAAATGACGCACTGCCTCTGGCAGATCGCCAAACCGGTCGACCAGTTCGTCCTCCAGCTCGGAAGCCTCGTCAAAGGTACTGACTGCCGCAACCTTTTTATAAATCTCAATCTTCTGAATGCTGTCATAAATATAGTCTCCCGGCAGGTAAGCATCGACGCTCAAATCAATCGATGTACTCCAATTCCGGTTGGATTGATCCTCTTCTCCAAGCACACTGACTTTACGTTTATTGATTTCCTCAGCCAGCATTTGTGAGTAAAGATCAAAACCGACGGATGCGATGAATCCGTGCTGCTCGGCGCCAAGTAAGTTACCCGCTCCGCGGATGGACAAATCACGCATTGCAATCTTGAACCCGGAGCCCAACTCCGTAAATTCTTTGATAGACTGAAGTCGCTTCTCCGCTACCTCTGTAAGCACCTTATCTCGCTGGTACGTGAAATAAGCATAGGCAATCCGGTTGGAACGACCTACACGCCCACGCAGCTGATAAAGCTGGGAGAGCCCCATTTTATCGGCATCATGCACAATGAGTGTATTCACATTGGGAATATCCACACCGGTTTCGATAATGCTCGTGCTAACCAGTACATCATATTCACCATCCAGGAAATCCAAAATGGTTTTCTCCAGTTCCGTTTCAGACATCTGTCCGTGGCCTACGCCCACCTTGGCGTCTGGGACAAGTGCATTGATCTCGGCAGCCATCTCCTGAATACCCTGCACGCGATTATACAGGTAATAAACCTGCCCTCCGCGTGCCATCTCGCGTTCAATGGCCTCACGAACTAGAGTCTGGCTATGCTCAACGACATAAGTTTGCACTGGAAAACGATTTTCCGGTGGCGTCTCAATGACTGACAAATCACGTACACCCAGCATGGACATATGCAGCGTACGCGGAATAGGTGTAGCCGTTAGCGTCAACACATCTACATTCGTTTTCAGTTTTTTCAGCTTTTCTTTGTGCGTGACACCAAAACGTTGCTCCTCATCGACAATAAGCAGCCCCAGATCTTTAAACACCAGATCCTGTGAAAGTAGACGGTGAGTACCAATGACAATATCAACCGTACCTTGTCGAACTCCCTTGGTCGTCTCATTCTGCTCTTTGCGCGAGCGGAAACGGCTCAATACCTGAATATTGAACGGATACCCAGAAAAGCGCTCACGGAATGTCTCATAGTGCTGTTGCGCCAAAATCGTCGTCGGTACCAGCACAGCCACTTGTTTGCCCTCAATAGCAGACTTAAAAGCAGCACGAATAGCCACCTCAGTCTTGCCGTAGCCTACGTCACCGCACAGCAAACGATCCATTGGACGACTCTGCTCCATGTCCTTCTTAATTTCTTCAATAGCCCGAACCTGGTCACGTGTCTCATCATACGGGAACATATCCTCAAATTCCTGTTGCTCCGGCGAATCCTTTTCAAAAGCAAAGCCTGGTGCTGACTGTCTTTCCGCATATAGCTTGATCAGGTCATCTGCGATGTCCTGAACCGAGCTGCGCACCTTACTTTTAACACGTGTCCACTCATTGCCGCCCAGTTTGTAAATTTTGGGCTCCTTGTCCTCTGAGCCCACATACTTCTGAATCAGATCAATTTGTTCAATCGGTACAGACAGCTTATCTCCGCCTGCATAGAGGATATGCATGTAATCCTTATGGATACCGCCAACCTCCAGCGTACCGATTCCCATATACTTCCCGATTCCGTGATTTTGGTGTACGACATAGTCGCCCACCTTCAGCTCGCTATAGCTCTTAATCCGCTCTGCATTGTCTACATGTCGGCCCTGCTTACGTGCTTTCCGCTGCTTCTGGGAGAACATCTCACCCTCGGTAATCACCGCCAGATGAATAGACGGCATCTCAAAACCGCTTTGCAGATTACCAATCGCCATAGTCGGCTCATCAATACCGTAGTCTTGAAGCACTCGCCGCATCCGATCCAGACGTTCATCTCCACTCGCCAGCATCATAACCTGTGTGCCTGCCTTGCGCCAACGATCCATCTCTGCCTTGAGTACATTCATTTGACCGTGGAAATCCTGCATGCCCCGGCAAATGAAGTTCAAAATATTTTGCGGCTGCGTATGCGGAACCTGGCGAAGGAAGATCGACAGGAACAGGGTTTGAAATCTCCGATTATACAGCAGATTATCCGAGTTATCCGATAGCTCCAGTTGTGGTAGAGTTTTACCGTTTTGAAGCAAATGCAGATTCCACTCAGACTCATCCCGCTCTAGCTGCCTGGCTGTTTCTAGCATCCGTGCTGGTTCATCAATGATCAGAATCGTATCTGCCGGCATATAATCAGCCAAGGTTTTACGTTCAGGATATAGCAGGGAGATATATTTATAGATTTCGTCAAAATACACATGCTCCCGCAACAGCTCAATTTCACGATGAATTTCCTCTTTCAGATGCTGCTTAGCCTGACGATCTGTCATTTTGTCCAGCTGTTCCTCCAACAACATAGCAGCGGCATCGGCAGCTTGGTCCATACGCTGGTGGCTTGCAATAACTTCCTTACATGGCGTTACAGTAACTTCCTGTACCTTTTCCACCGAACGCTGATCTTGCGGATCAAACATACGGATGGAGTCAATTTCATCGTCAAACAACTCCACACGATAGCCCCAACGGGTTGTCATTGGGTAAAAGTCGATAATTCCCCCGCGTACACTCATCTCCCCGCGGGATTCAACACGTTCTACACGCTGGTATCCCATCTCAACCATATGCAGCAAAAATGCTTCCAGCTGAATCGTTTCTCCCTCTTTCAGCTCAACACGAGCCTCACGCCATGTTTCCGGGATTGGTAGTAGACGCCGGACCCCAGAAAACGGCACGACAACAACCCCACGAAAACCCTGGGCGCATCGTATCAATACATCAATTCGTTGGGATAATGTCTCTGGACTGGATATGGCAGCTTCAGCAGCTACCAACTCGTTGGCTGGATACAATAAAACCTGATCAGGAGAAAGCGCTTCCTGCAAATCATCTGCTATTTTTTGAGCGGCAAACATATTGTGCGTCATGACCATTAACGGTCGTCCAGTATCTTCAGCAAGTGCGGCCATCAGTACCTGTCTTGAAGAGCCTGACAAGCCTGATATCAGCTGTTCCTTCATGCCTGAGGATATACCTGCCGCAATGGATGCATAATCAGCATCCTTCGTAAAAGCCTGAATAAGTGCTTGTAACAAAAAAGGCACCCCTTTATGCTTATAAATAGTTACATGTAAACCGAAAAAGAAGCCTCAGCAATGCTGCCAAGGCTCCATAAGCGGAACTACCGCTTCACCTCTCAAGCTGGTACATCAGACCAGTTGAATACCTGTTATTGGAGCGGGTTTACGAGCAGACTCAGCTCCGGATTATTCTCCAGTGCCTGACTGCAATGCTCGCAAATGACTTTAACAGTCACTTCACCACCCGAATTATACGCTATTATATCTCTACGTTCAGCAGGGGTCAAGGAATGGAAGCCTAACCTTTCTTCGGTTATTACAGCGGAGTCAATTCGCCCTAAGAAAGTTCGACAATGTCTGCATACATAATTAACAACCATGTAATGTATATGCCTCCTGAAAGTTTTCTATACCTTTCAGTATGTCCAACAATCTTCCATTTAAGCCCGTCTACCTAACGTCAGAACCTACTTGTTAAATTCAGCCATCGTCCGCTCAAACGGATGATTCAAGCTGTATTCTAAAGCGTTGCACGTATCTTCTATCATTCCGGTCAATAGTTCCTTTTCCTTCTTTGGAAAGGTGCCCAGAACATAATCGACAATAGCATGTCCAGGCTCTGGACGGGAAATGCCCATACGAATCCGGTTGAAGGACTGCGTCCCTGTATGCTGAATGATCGATTTAATGCCATTATGACCGCCTGCGCTACCTTGATAACGCAGTCTTATTTTACCGACCTCTGTATCCAGATCATCGTACACGACAATCAGATCTTCCATATCTGCCTTATAGTAGTCCATATATGCACGTAGAGACTCGCCTGAGAGATTCATATATGTCATAGGCTTAATCAGTACCGTTTTCACGCCACCAATGTGCCCCTCACCAATCAACGCCTTACATTTGCTTTGGGTAATCTGGATATTATGGCGTAAGGCAAGTGCATCTAAGGCCATAAATCCGACATTATGTCTCGTTTTCTCGTATTGGGGACCGGGGTTGCCCAATCCTACAATCCACTTCATTAACCTTGACACCCTCTTTCGAAGTCTTGATTTTTTGGTAAAATAGTTGTAGTGAACAGGAAGGTGCGTGCCGATATGCTCAATCAAGGTGATATCCTCTTATATGACAGCCATTTTCTATATCATTTAAAACATTCCGTTCCTGTCCAAATTTATGACGGGAATGTACATGTTCAAATTGGCATCGTTGCGCGTTTTAATGAGCATTTCGTCGAAATCGAGGACACACTATACAATCGTCAACGCTTCACATTCATATCTCGGCCAGGCTTTTAGCCTGACATGCTGATAGGGGTTACCTTTTCCATATGGAAAAAGCAACCCCTTTTTTAATGAGCCAGTGCTTATTCGATTTCAAACAGTTTGCTGATCGACAATTCTTCATGCACACGGATGATGGCTTCTCCCATTAATGGAGCCACAGACAGTACCTTCAGCTTGCTTGTCGGATTTGGGTGAACGATCGGGATTGTATCCGTCACAACCACCTCTTTTAATGGCGAATTCTCCAGTCTTTCCATCGCAGGACCAGACAGCACGGCATGTGTGCAACATGCATACACATCTTTTACGCCGCCTTCTTTAAGCGCATTTGCACCCAATACAATCGTTCCGGCTGTATCAATGATATCATCAATTAAAATAGCCGTCTTACCCTCAATGTTCCCGATGATATTCATCACTTCACTGACATTTGGCTCTGGACGACGCTTATCAATAATAGCGAGCGGCGCACTCAGGAAGTCCGCCAGCTTGCGCGCGCGAACAACCCCACCATGGTCGGGTGAAACAACAATCGGGTTCTCAATTTGTTTGGAACGGAAATATTGGGCCAGAATTGGCGCTCCCAGCATATGATCCACTGGAATATCAAAGAATCCCTGAATCTGCATCGCATGCAAATCCATACTGATTACGCGGTGAGCTCCCGCTTTTTCAATCAAGTTAGCGACAAGTTTCGCTGTAATCGGATCACGTGAACGAGCCTTACGATCCTGACGAGCATAACCGTAATATGGCATAACAACATTGATACTTTTGGCAGAAGCACGTTTAAGTGCATCAATCATAACCAATAACTCCATCAAGTTGTCGTTAACTGGCAGACAAGTGGACTGTACAATATACACATGGCAGCCGCGAACACTTTCCGACAGCTTAACCTGAATTTCACCGTCACTAAACGATGTGGTATGGGATTCCCCCATTGGGATTCCGATGTAGTCCGCAATCTGGTGGGCTAACTTCGGATTGGAGTTACAAGTAAATATTTTGAGTTTGGAATCGCAATAAGTCATTAATAGAAACCCTCCGTGCTGGTTCATTCATTACAGATTCAACAGCTTGCTGATTAAGGTCATTCCGATCTTTTTTTCTTTGCTTTGGCACGCGCGCGGATTTTGTCCGCATATCCGGCTTTGTTCTCTTGACGTGGTCTGGCAATGGCCAGATCGTTATCAGGGACAGCATGTGTTACAGTGGAGCCTGCGACAACATAGGCACCTTTTCCAATCTTAATTGGGGCAATCAGATTCACATTGCTGCCAACAAAGGCATCATCTTCAATTTCTGTAATGGATTTATTATATCCATCATAATTGACCGTTATTGCCCCGCAGCCAATATTTACGTTTGTACCCACCTTGGCATCACCGACATAGCTCAAATGAGACACCTTGGAATGATCTCCAATAGTCGCATTCTTCACCTCTACAAAATCACCAATTTTCACATGTTCGCCAAGCTTCGCGCCTGGACGCAGATAAGCAAACGGCCCTACAGATGTACTGCTTCCCACTTCCGCTTCGTTCAACACCGAATGTTTCACTGTTGCCCCTGAGTGGATAACCGTATTCTGGATCTCTGCCTGCGGGCCAATCACACAATCTTCTCCGATTTGTGTTTGACCATGCAGCCATGTATTTGGGTGCAATACTGTATCGGAACCAATGACAACATCGCTCCCGATGTAGGTAGAAGACGGATCAATGACGGTGACACCATTCAGCATATGTTTGCGAACGATACGCTCGCGCATATAACCTTCAGCAACCGACAAAGCAACTCTGTCGTTTACACCGATAGATTCCGACACGTCATTGGTCAAATACGCCTCAACCTGCTCACCTTCGCCATGCAAAATACCAATGACATCGGTCAGGTAGTATTCCTGCTGTGCATTGGTGTTCGTTACCTTGTCCAGCGCTGCAAATAACTTGGCATTGTCAAAGCAATACGTGCCTGTGTTAATCTCACGGACAGCATCTTCCTCAGGTGAACAATCCTTCTGTTCCACGATCTTAAGCACGGCCCCGGAAGTATCACGGATAACTCGTCCATATCCTTTCGGGTTGTCCAACTCAGCGGTCAGAATTGTTGCTGCCGCTCCGCGGCTTTCGTGCAGTTGCACCAAACCTTCCAGCGTTTCCGCTGTGATCAACGGAGTATCTCCACAAATGACAATTGTGGTGCCCTGTTCCTGGCCGAGCAGGTCCTTGGCTTGCTTGACAGCATGACCCGTTCCCAGCTGCTCTGCCTGAAGCGCATATTCTGCCGACGGTCCCAAATAAGACTGTACCGCCTCTGCTCCGTGACCCACGACGACTACACTTCGGGACACACCGATTTCACGAACCGTGTCGAGCACATGTCCGACCATCGGTTTTCCGCACACCGGATGCAGAACTTTATATAATTTGGATTTCATACGTTTTCCCTGCCCTGCGGCAAGAATGACTGCCAACCTTTCCAACAAGTCCAACCTCCTATCCTGAAAATAACAGTTACCCCTTGGCTAAAACGTTAATTCCCAGATCAGATTTTGCTTAACTTTTCACAATCCTCCTGAAAAATAACGGCGAACCTTTGGTTAATGGCTATTTTTTCAGGCCAGCTTGTGCTGGACGTTCATCCCCGGGACGCATCGCTGCCTAGTCCCTGTCTTATGAAAAAGCCGCTTCGGCAGCCCGGATGGCTCCAAGTTGCCTTAAAACTGACTGTTAACTCACTAAAGAATATATCTCATTCCAGACAAAAAGAAAAGAGAGCCACAGTTAGTGGCTCTCTTTTTCTTTTATACCCCAATCCTGCTTTAGGCGAATTAAGCGCCTTCTTCAATAGCAACTTCTTCATCAACAGCTGCACGTTCGTACTCAGTCAATACAGCAGCTTGAATCTTTTCACGGGTTCCTGAAGATATCGGGTGAGCGATATCGCGAAACTCTCCGTCAGGGGTTCGTTTGCTTGGCATAGCTACGAACATCCCGTTATTACCGTCGATAACTCGGATGTCATGGACAACAAACTCGTTATCAATTGTAATGGATGCAATCGCCTTCATTCTTCCTTCTGAGTTCACTCGGCGGAGTCTAACATCCGTAATCTGCATGTGTGTTTCACCACCTTTTTCCAAATAGGACTTGGTGTATACATTCCACACAGCATTTCGAATTCCTTCTTTTTTTGGACAATTCGTATCCTAAATTCAGGTAATTTTTTTGAAAAGATTTCTTTTCGACATATTTAGGTATTTTATGATGAATTGTGACAATTTACTGCCCCGTTAACTCATCAAAATAATTCCCTAGCTTGACTGTTATTTGCTTGCTTCGAGAATCGACTGCAGTCAGATTTGCCAGTGAAATATAATCGTGCAACAGGCGCTCTTCATTCTCCACCTCGCCCGACTCTACCAGCACACCGACACCAGCTACCTCAGCATCAAACTCTGCTAACAAGTCGACCATTCCTTGTATCGTGCCGCCAGCCTTCATAAAGTCATCTACAATGAGCACACGCGATTTCTCACGCATTGCACGTCTGGATAAAGACATCGTATGAAGGCTCTTTTGTGATCCAGAAACATAATTAATACTTACAGCTGAGCCTTCTGTCACCTGATGGTCCCGCCGTACAAGCACGACTGGCAAATTAAGCTGTGCTCCGGTTGCATATGCGAGCGGAATGCCCTTCGTCTCCACGGTCATAACCACATCAATCTGACGATCGGCAAAAGCGGTCGCAAATATTTTACCCGCTTCGTTCATCATCGCTGGTTGGCCCAGCAAATCGGACAGATACAGGTACCCTCCCGGTAATATGCGATCAGGCTGCTCCAGCTGCGCGCACAAGTCGTTCGCAAACGCAAGCGCATGTTGCTTGGAGAGCCTAGGGATCAGCTTGACGCCCCCTGCCGCTCCCGCCAGTGTCAGAAGCTCGCCAGTACCCTCGTCCTCAAATACTTCTTTGATAATAGCCAGATCCTCGCTTATCGACGACTTAGCTGCCCCGTATCGATCTGCAAAATGAGTAAGAGGCACCAATGTATGCGGCCGTGACAATAAAAATTGCGTCATTTCCACCAATCGTGAGCTTCTTTTAAGTTTTTTCACAACAATTCCTCGCGATCTATTCTCCTGCCGCCCGCTTCGTACAATAAAGCACCGGCGGACTGGCCGGTTGCTGGCGGAATGTAAGTGATGTAGTAAAATCCGAATATTTAATAGTAAATATATCATCTTCGTACGTATTTGTACAACAATTGCCACTATAATATGAAAAAAATATCTAAAATCAGGTCAAAAGTCGTACTGCGTAAACATCTTTGCAAAAGCCTCTTAGTCCGTTATAGATCCGTGGCACTTTGGCTTCCTTCGATACCAGTCCGAACACTGTAGGTCCGCTACCTGACATCAGCACCCCATCAGCTCCTAAACGGATCATGGAGTTTTTAAGATGCTCCACTTCTGGATACAGCTTTAATGTCACATCCTCCAGTACATTCCCCAGGGTATTGCATACATCGGTAAAAGAAGCATTACGAATCGCCTGCTCCATCTGCCGGGCAGACGGGTGGTGCGTAATCTGATCCGCTTTGACACGACCATACACTTCAGCTGTCGATACATTAATCGGCGGCTTGGCGAGGATCACCCAGCATTGTGGCGGATTCGGCAGTGGTTTAAGCAGTTCTCCACGTCCGCTCGCTAAAGCTGTGCCCCCTGTAATACAGAAAGGTACGTCTGAACCCAATTCAGCACCCAGTACCCTTAATTCCGCATCCGAGATACCAAGTTTCCACAGCTTGTTCAGCCCACGCAATGCTGCGGCAGCATCGCTGCTTCCGCCTGCTAATCCTGCAGCCACCGGGATATGCTTATCCAGATGGATATGGACGCCTGTAGACACGTTATAACGTTCTTTGATCAGACGCGCAGCCTGAAAAGCCAAGTTCTTTTCATCTAACGGTATGTACCCGGCTTGGCTTGAAATAATAATGGTATCACGCGGTAACTCGGACATCGTCAATCGGTCGGATAGATCGACCATAGTCATAATCATTTCGACCTCGTGATAACCATCGTCCCGCTTACGTAGAACATCAAGCATTAAATTAATTTTCGCCGGTGCTTTTTCATATATTTTCAAGGCGTTCACCCACCTTCAACTTTTCCCTCAAGACAGCTTAACATATTATATCAGACTCAGCCTGTCAAGTCATGAGGTTCAAAAAAGCGGAGATGCCCCGGTATGACCCCGGATATCCCCGCTTTTTATCAGCACCACCGATGGCTACGATTTGCGAGAAGCCGCCTGCTCTGCAAGCTGAATGGCCCGCTTGACCATATTGCCTGCATCCTTGGCTTTAATGCCTCCCCAGCCTTCTTCCTTAACCGTGTCGTAAAACCCAAGATCTTTGGCCAGTTCATACTTCAGCTCTTCCGACATAACACTCCGTCTTCTTCGGCTCATGCATACGCCTCCTTCGGCAATGGAATAAGGAAGATCATTCCCGCCTTAGTATGTGCAGAGATATCATGCTTCATCCTGCTCTGTAAATACAAAACGACCCCGCCATTAAAAATGACGAGGTCGCCGTTAAACCTGCAAAGCTGGTATAAATCACGTAAAAAAGAATTAAGGTGTTTCGAAATATTCGACTACACTTGTGTGGGAGTCGGGATCATATACACTGACCTCCACCGACTCGGTAAGAATGTCAGCATAGCTGTAGGAGACACGTTTAAACGTCTGTTGCTCCTGATCCAGCTTGACAATAAAAACAGAAGGGTACGTTTCTTCCAAGACACCAGTTCGTTCGACGGTCTTACGGCGTCCGCCGTTAGCCCGCAGCAAAATTTTTTGCCCTACATGTGCGTCGAGACTGCGTTTGATTTCCAACAGCGTATTTTTAGCCATTGCCTAACGACCACCTCTTTCCTTGTCCATTATAACGAATTTTAGAGGGATTGTCAAATCAAGCTAAATATTATAACAACACGAAAAATAAGTTGTCAATTTAATTTTTTGCGAACAGGAATAATATGCATAAAAAATGACAAAAAACCTCTAAAAAGAGGCTTTTGTTCAGATATACCCAGGCACATTTGAATCTCAGATCGCTGAAGGCGTTACTTTAAGCGTTGACAAATTTTCAAGCTTCGGCAAACCGATGCGGTAGCTTCCCCTTGTTTCAATTCCACCCACTCCGCGGCTGCCACTGATGGTCTGATGAAATAAGTCTCCCATATTGACTGTATCACGGATTGAAGTAAATGCGGCCTTGGCAGCCACGTAAACGGGGTCCAGAGCGTGAATCAGGATACGCCCTGGGGAGCTGGCAAAATTGGCTCCCGCACGTAGCAGCGCCTCAAAATGGGACTGGCATGCCCCCGCTACAATTGTCAGTGAATCCAGATGACGCTCATATTGTCTGGCTACCTGAATCGCTGCCACAAAATTTTGCGAATTCTTGTAGCTTTTCAAGCTGTACAAATCGTAAGGTTGCGGCTGCTTCAGCACACCATCATGTCCGGTGATGACTACAATATCAGGACGAATGCGGGGAAGCAGTCGATATAACGTATCCGCCATTGCCGATTCGTGAACGTGATGTCCCTCAGCGGGAACACGGAGCTGTTCATATAAACTGAGACATTTTCTTAAATAGCCAGGATCTCCATCCAGATGAAGAACCTTTCCTGGCATTTCAAAATACGTCGACTCTACCGGATCACTCCACTCTCCAATCAGAGCCGCCTGGCTACGGGCAGCTTGCTGCTGGCGTGCCCGTTGCAAAAGATTAAGAGACTCCCCGGCCTTAATGTGGGCCTGTTGAGTCTTACCGCTAATCTGGTCTGCAGGCACTCTGACCAGATCGTTCACCGGGGAATCGGCCAGTAGCCGAAATTCCGTCCCCTTAATGATCGCTTTATCCCGCTGGATGTCTTCAACGCGAAACGTGACATCACCGCCGTACGATTTCCGAACGACCAAGTCTCCTAAACTCATCACACTGTATCACCCCTCCTATATCGTATGGGTGAATGCACAGTTTGGTTCCAACTTAGGATATACCAGCCTCCAATAGCACGGCGCTCAGACGCGCAAATTCCTCGATACTCAGCGTTTCCCCTCGACGGGAGGGCTCAATATCAGCTTGTTGCAACAGCGGCTCCAGCGTGTCCCTGTTCTCTTTGGTGAAGAAGCGGCTTTTTAGGTTATTTGAAATGGTTTTACGACGTTGGGCAAAAGCGGCATGAACCACTTCAAAAAAGTGCTTCTCGTCCACCACTTCCACCGGAGGGACTTCTCGTACACGCAGCCGAATAACTGCCGAATCAACATTCGGCTGAGGAATAAATACTGTATTCGGCACCGTACAGACTAACTCAGGCTCGCTGTAATATTGCACGGCTATGCTTAAGCTGCCGTAATCCTTCGTACCAGGAGACGCAGCCATGCGCTCAGCCACCTCCTTTTGAATCATAACGACGATATTCTCCAAAGGAAGCTTGTCCTCCAGTAGACGCATCAGAATCGGTGTAGTGACGTAATACGGCAGATTAGCGACGACACTCACTTTGCTCACGTCTGCAAAGTCAGCTGCAAACACTTCACGCAAATCCAGCTTTAACACGTCTCCATGGCGAACCTTTACATGCTCGTAAGGGGCCAGCACTTCTTCAAGAATGGGCAACAGCCGCTGGTCAATCTCAACAGCGGTAACTGCCTTAGCGGATTGCGCCAACTTCTCGGTCAAAGCTCCAATGCCCGGACCGATCTCAAGTGCGCCCTTTGTATCATCCAATCCGGCAGCATTTACGATCTTGCTCAGAATATTTTGATCAATCAGAAAGTTTTGTCCCAGACTCTTTTTGAACGAAAAACCGTGCCTTTGAATAATTTCCTTCGTACGCCGCGGTGTTGCTATATCTTGAATCCCTGTCATACGGATATCACAATCCTTCACTTTCGATTTGTGCCAGCGCACTGGCAAATTCCTCACGACTGATCTGAAATACAGAGAGCCGCTTATGTAGCTGCTTTCCGTTACAATAGCCAATACCCAGTACATTCCCCAAGGCCATACGGCGTGCAGCAGCATTGGGGTGAGTAATAAGTCCAGCGTCAATCAGGTCCGCCATTTCAATCAGCGGTTCGGCGCCTTCCACTGTCGTATGTACCCGCGCGAGAGCGTGTCTGATGGCTTCCGGGGAGGCATTCTCCACGCCAATATCCCCTTTGCGTGTCGCCTCTGCCTCAGGTATAAAAGCCTGCTTGCAGCCGGGGACCTTGGAGGCGATAATTTTACGGATACGCTCCCCTGCATGATCGGGATCAGTTAAAATAATGACCCCCCGCCGTTCCTGCGCCAATGCAATTTTCCGCAGCGTCATTTTATTAATGGCTGAACCGCCAGTTTCTATCGTATCTGCTTCGACAGCACGGCGAATGGCTACCGTATCATCCCGGCCTTCCACCACGATCACTTCCTTGATCATCTTCGTTTCCCTCCACTGCTACACAGCAACATATATTATCTTTCCCTGCTTTTGAAAACAAAATAAGAAGAGGATATCCTCTTCTTAGCATGGCATAACTATGTTGTTAATACTATCGCATTGTCCTCAACATACACAACCTGTTTTAGTTGATTTCCGGCTTTACAGGTCCGATAACATATACGGTTTTACCGTGCTTACGACCAAATTGGTTAGCCCGGCTTAAACTCTCATAATACACATCGATTTTGTGGCCTTTAATCGCGCCACCGGTATCCTCCGCACGGCGGAAGCCTACCCCTTCAATATACACCCACCAGCCGATGGGAATTACATTCGGATCGACAGCGATGGTGCGTCCTTCCGTGACACGCGTGCCGGAGGCGGTACGTGTACCAATACCTGGCTCCTGGGCAGAGTACGCCGTCATGGAGACATTTTGTAAAACTTTTTTATAATTAAAATTAATACCTGCTTTACGGACAGCACTGCCCGAACTAACCTTTGTAGCCTTAACCGCATCTTTAGGGCCGATGGAAGCAGCTAGAACGACCGGTTTTTTCTTCGTCCCTACCGCAATTACCTTATCCACACGATTTTGTGCGACTTCCTTGTTGACCAGCTGTTTGGACACCAATTTTCCATCATGGTATACCTTTTGAACATGCTGGACTACCACACCCGATTTGCCACTTTGAATGACTCGATTATCGCCTTTATAGAGACTTGGATCTGCCGTTTTGATGACCTGATAAGGCACTTGTTTTTTCTGTTCGACCTGCTGTTTCTTTACACGGACGATTTTTATGTCCATGTTAGCTGAAACAGAGGCATCCAACGCAGGGTAAACTTTATCCGTTGATGATAATTTATAGCCCGAAGTGCGAATGGCACCCTCTACTGTATTTTCTGTTGTGTACAGCTTTTTCGTCTCATTGCCTGAGGATACTTTAACCTGATTGGCACGTTTAATGACTACGCGATCCCCATCCTGTACTGCCCCGTTTAGCGGCATGGAAATTGTATCATGCGGCTGAAGTGAAATAGAATGCTCATTGAGCAAATCTTGGAGCTTGGATTCCCGGGTTTCTACCGCAGATGCCTTACCATCGATGACAAAAAAGACTTGTTTTTTAGATTGCGTGTACATCAGAATTGAAATCATAATCGTTAGTGCGATTAGAAAAATAGCAACCAAAGCAGCCTGGCGCACATTCTCTTGCTTCCAACGTAATACGTAAGACATGCTGGATGAGCGTGACTCATGGGTCTCCTCTTTTCGGAAAATGCCCATTTCCTCCGTCCTCCTTACATAGCCCGCCGTCTGGAGTAAGACATAGTTGATCGTTGACGTGACTATAACAGATTTTCTACAAGACAAGCCCGTACTGCGACTGTCCTGCACCATGTACCCGTCTTCGCGGCATGCTGTCCTCCCCTGTTTAACCACAGTATGATGACAGATTTTCTTTTATTCACAACAAAAAAAGCCAAAGAAAGAGACTAGAGAGCTCTTTCGTGGCTTCCGACATGTGTGAATATGCGGGAAAACTCATGCACGAGATGGCTTCTCTCTTGTTACGCTTACGGGGTTAGCTGTCGGGTTCGGACGTAGAGAGTCGCCCTAGCTTAGGTCAACCGCTCATGGCGGTCGCCTTCACATTCACCCCGAAGACCCAGAAAGAAATCGAAATACGGCTTCTCTACCTGTTCAATCCCATCCGGGAAATGAATTTCGGTCGAGCCGGATACTGAGAGATATTATCTCTTGCACATACACCGGACGTACTGTAAGCCATATCGGTTCCCCCGTTCCCTGTAAAAGGGACTCAGCGAGACTGGTTCATGAAATGATTTGTTGATGTTTACACTCAACAACAATTCACTGAAAAGATGATATCCTGTTTCCATGCATGTTGTAAAGCAGGTTTCAAGTACATTTTTCAAAATATTCGGTTAAAAAATTGTAATATTCTTGAGTTTCCTGCAACAAAATCATAATTAGCTCCGTCTATCTCTTTATTTTGATTGATTTCTTCGCTTTTTCACTGAATGTCAAATCGTTCCAAGGCATTTTGGGTCGTAATGGATACCAATTCCTCCACTGTAATTCCCTTAATTTGGGCGGCTGCTTCTGCCACCAATCTCACATGTGCCGACTCATTTCGCTTCCCGCGAAACGGATGAGGCGTCAAGTAAGGCGCGTCCGTTTCAATAAGCAGACGGTTCAGCGGTACCTGGGCCAGCACCTCTTTTGGCTGCTTGGCATTTTTGAACGTTATGGGCCCGCCGAAGGAAAGGTGGAAACCCATATCCAGCACCATTTTAGCTGTCTCCCAACTCCCAGAAAAGGAGTGCATGACTCCGCCAATCTCGCCCGCCTTTTCCTCACGTAAAATCCTCACAATATCTTCATGTGCATCCCGGTTATGGATAACAATTGGCATCTTGAGCTCACGTGCCAGGCCAATTTGATTTCGAAGTACCCGCTGCTGCACATCCTTTGGTGATGTATCCCAATAATAATCCAGACCGATCTCTCCGATCGCTACAACCTTTTTATGACTGCATAACGATGCAATCCATTCTAAATCACCCTCCTGCATTGTAATGGCATCCTGCGGATGCCATCCAACGGCTGCATAAATAAAATCATACGTCTCAGCCAGCTTCATGGTGGATGGAATGGTCTCACGATTAAATCCGATATTGATCATCCGTGTTACTCCTGATTCGACAGCACGTGCTATAACTTCTTCACGGTCTTCGTCAAATTGTGGCGCATCTAGGTGAGTATGAGTGTCGAATAAATCCAAGGTTTTCATCTCCTTTTCTTACTTACATTTCTATATATTTGTCTATTGTTTGACAAAATAATTCCCTATTTCGGCAGGAAGCCTTTCTTTTACCCCGTTCAATTTATTCTGGGGAAAATACATGTGATATTTTCCTCGGTGAATGCCACTTATTGAGCGTACAATTTCTGAAACTTCGGATATTTCCCGCACCTCGCCCTGACGTCCAAGCAGTAAAATCTGGTTGTCCGTTGAACCGCCCTGCCGAAACACATCATAAGGAAGATCTGTCGGAAAATCAATTTCAAGATCATATTCAGGATGCAAGCCAGCCTTTTCCAAAGCCTCTCGAATATGGTCAACGGTATCTGTATCCATATTTTCAATCTCTACATATTTATACAATCTACGATCCATAAAACGGCTGCTCAAATCACTTAAAATTTCGTCCTTTTCTCGTTTCCATTGGCTAAATACCGTCTGAATCAAAGACTCATCCAGCATCAAATACTGCTCCACTGTTAGCTCTCCTTTTAATAGATCTGGCAGCGGATCTAGCAGAAAACCAAACTCATATCCGTATTTGAACAATTCCTTAGCTCTCTTGAAAATTTTACGTAACAGGATTTCTGAGCTGCGTGTTACAGGATGGAAATAAATTTGCCAGTACATCTGGTAGCGTGACATTAGATAATCCTCTACTGCATGCATACCCGACTCTTTTACGACAATTCTCCCATTGTGAGGGCGCAGCAAACGTAAAATACGATCCAAATCAATTGTTCCGTAGTTAACACCTGTTGAATGAGCATCCCGCAACAAATAATCCATACGGTCAGCATCCAGCGGGCTTGTTACCAAGTTGACAACAATCGGCTTATCATACGTTTTGGCTATAACCGCCGCGACCTTGTGGGGCAACATCTCATCAACTTGCCGTAGCACAGCGTTGATCTTCGTGTCCCCCAGTACAATGCGGCATGTCCAATCCTCATGGTTCATATGAAAGGCTTCTTCAATGGAATGAGAAAATGGACCGTGCCCCACATCGTGCAACAAAGCGGCACACAGAGCAATCAGTCTTTCTTCCTTGGGCCAGTCGGGAAAATCTCCACGTTCAAATTGAGAAATAATACGTCTCGTAATCTCATATACGCCCAGTGAATGTGAAAACCGGCTGTGCTCCGCTCCATGAAACGTAAGATAAGATGTGCCTAACTGCCGAATGCGTCGTAACCGTTGGAACTCCGGCGTATTGATCAATCGCCATATCACAGTATCCTGAACATGGATGTAATTATGTACCGGGTCCTTAAAAACTTTTTCTTCACTGAGTGGCTGGTGCAAGATATCAGCTCCTTTAATATTCGGAATAATGGATTAAAATACAATAAAATCCTAAACATCTTCCCTTATTCGACACCGTTTGTCGTATTTTGTCGAATTATCACTTTTCGACATTTCCAAATCTACAATAAGACAAATCATCCGTAAAATAAGGTAAGGTACATGGATAAAGCTCTTTGTTCTAAATACTTTTGCATAATTAGGCTGTTACTACTTTTTTTAGGTTGACTGTTTTGGGAATCGTTGGTATAGTAAATATCAGAAAAGAGAAAATTTTGTCGAATCATGACACTTATATTATTTTAAACGGCGAGAGGAGCCTGATTTATTATGATGAAATCCACTGGTATTGTAAGAAAAGTTGACGAGCTCGGACGTGTTGTTATTCCAATCGAATTGCGCCGTACCCTGGGAATCGGAGAGAAAGACGCTTTGGAAATTTACGTTGATGGCGAGCGCATCATGCTTAAAAAATACGAGCCTGCTTGTATCTTCTGCGGCAATGCTGAGAACGTAATTTACTTCAAAGGGAAAATTGTTTGCCAAGATTGCATTTCTGAAATCCCAACACCTGTGACAAACTGAGAATTTTAGTATATAATAGACTTATCAGAGATTGTTAATTCTAACCTTTTTCATATATACTCCTTGTTGCCTTCCACGGTTTGAACCCAACCGTTGGAAGGCCCTTTTTTGTTTAGACACATATTCATAAGAGTGCGTTGTACACGTCCCTCTTGGAAATTGAACGGTCTGTGGCTGTACGTTTCATGGCATCCTTGCGAGTAAGCCCCTCTGACTCGTAATGCGCGACATGAGACTCCAAAGATAAGTCCTGCCACCATGCCTGCCGCTCCTGTTCTTCTTCCTCTTCGTTTTTCCCCTCAACGATTAGACAGTATTCACCAAGCGGCGGATTTTCCTCTAATTTTGCAAGACACTGCTCCACCGTTCCACGCACCCATTCCTCATGCAGCTTGGTCAGCTCACGGGCAAGCACCACTTTGCGTGATCCTAATGTTTCCTTTAATACTGTCAATGTCCTTACAATACGGTGAGGCGATTCATAAAAAAGAATCGTGCCGTGGGATACCTGAAATGATAACAATAACTTCTCTAGATCCTTTTTTTCCCTTGGTGGGAAACCAGCGAAGGTAAACCTCTCTGTATCCAGTCCTGAGGCAATTAAAGCCGATAGTGCCGCATTTGCCCCTGGGATAGGAATAACACTGATTTCTGCCTCAAGTGCCAGCTTGACCAGATCCGAACCAGGATCAGAAATGGCCGGTAGACCTGCATCGCTAACCAGTGCCAAATTTTTTCCTTCTATTATATAACGTATCAGTTCAGGCCCACTGGCAGCCTTATTATGTTCATGATAACTGAAGAGCATATCCGGCGTGATGTCGAAATGTGTGAGCAGTTTGCGTGTCTGTCGCGTATCCTCGGCAGCGATAATATTACATGACTTTAGGGTGTTAATTGCCCTAAAGGTCATATCATCCAGATTGCCAATCGGTGTGGCAACGAGATATAACTTTCCCCGTTCCTCTTCACGGTTACTAAAGCTTTTTTGTACAGCTGCTGTCACACTGAATCCTCCTTACTTACTTCTCCATAGATTTCTCTTATTTCCTGAGTATAGTTCCCATCTTCCTGATATACAATGAGTGGGGGTAATAGGCGAACCTCCGGTTTGCCGTCACGCATCGCTTCAACAAGTACCATATTCGCTTCCATATGAATCCGTGGGTGAACAAAACGTATCCGCTTGGGTTCCAGGCTATAACTGCGCATCAAGGATATAATCTCAGCCAGCCGCTGTGGGCGGTGAACCATCGATACTTTCCCTCCATTACGGACAAGCCGGGTACATGCCTGAATAACTTCTTCCAGTGTGCAGTTCACTTCATGACGCGCAATAGCCTGGTGAGGATTCAGCTTGATATCGCTACCATTTAGCGGCATATAGGGAGGATTCACAGTAATTGCATCATACGCGCCATGTCCCGTGATTTGAACCAGTTCACGCAAGTCTCCTTCCCGAATCTCAATCGCATCTTCTAATCCATTCAAACTCACGCTCCGTCTAGCCATATCTGCCAGGCGTGGTTGAATCTCAATTCCTTCAATAGATGCTTTGGTGCGTGTCGTCAACAGTATGGGAACAACCCCATTGCCCGTACACAAATCGAGAATCTTCCCACGCTGAAGCGGAATACCTGCAAACCGTGCCAGCAAGACCGCATCCATCGAAAAGCTGAACACTTCATCACTTTGGATAATACGCAGATTATGTGAAAGCAGATCATCAATTCGTTCAGACTTCTTTTCATTTTCGTACATAATGCTCTCCCATCCTATAACCTAAATCGCTTTTTACTCATACTTCCTTACAAAAAAGCCGTAGGCATCTTGCTCCTACGGCTTGTTTTTATTTATTCAAAAATGACAGACAGAAGAGGCAATCGCCTTCTGTTCGCAAATGTCCGTAATACACGTTGCATATATGAAATCCTTCATGATACAGCCTTGCCAGATTGTCGTAGCCTTCGCCCACGACCTCACCCGTTTCCTCTTCATCCTTAACGACGATCGGAGGAGGAAGTTTCGGCTTGCTTGCCGTCTTTTCTTCTCCAGAGGTTTCACGTTTGAGCATCTTGCGCACCTGTTCGTTTTCAATCGTTAGTCGTTGATTTTCCTCCAGCAGCTCTTTTACTGCCAGTTTCAATTCACCCAGATCGCTATGCAACTGTCCCATTTGGGTTTCCATTTCGTGAATACGCGCAAAAACATTTAATTTATCCAAGTTTCCACCCCGAAGCAACCTAATGGTTTACTTGACGACTACATCGTCCATTGGAAGTTCCTTGACCTTACTGATCTCAAACAGTTGAACATGTACCGTACGATGGCCTGCATTGACACCTACCACTTTTCCTTCTCCCAGAGAAGTGATAACCATCTTACCTACCTGAGGTAGCTCTTCTCGCATGCTCTCGTAGTTATCATGTTCAAATTTGAGACAGCACATCAATCTTCCGCACAACCCGGAAATTTTCGTCGGATTCAGCGACAAGCTCTGATCCTTCGCCATCTTAATAGATACCGGGTCAAAATCCCCCAGCCATGAGGAACAACACAGAATACGTCCGCAAGGTCCGATTCCACCAAGCATTTTAGCCTCATCCCGTACTCCGATCTGCCGCAGCTCAATTCGTGTACGAAAAATGCTGGCCAAATCCTTTACAAGCTCTCGAAAATCAACTCGACCCTCAGCCGTAAAATAAAAAATGATCTTATTGCGGTCAAATGTAAATTCCACATCTACCAGCTTCATTTTAAGGTTATGGTCTTTAATTTTATTTAAACACGTACCGAATGCATCCTTGGCCGCCAATTTATTCTCTTCTACAACAAGAGCGTCATCATCTCCGGCAATACGAATGACTTTTTTTAAGGGTAGGACAACATCCGAATCATTTACTTCTTTTTTGCCCACCACAACCTTGCCATATTCAATCCCGCGTGCGGTCTCTACTATGACGCAGTTTTCTTTCTCCACTGGAAGGTCCAGCGGATCAAAATAATAAGTCTTGCCCGCCTTCTTGAAACGGACACCCACTACACTATACAAAAATTAACCCCCTTGTATGCCACTAAACCTCATTTGTAGCCGACATTGTACGAATGGCCGCAATTGAAGTCTCACTGTCGCACAAACCGGGAACCTGGCGTCGCGGATTGTGCAGAGTGGAACAAGCGCGCCTTCCTGTTAGCCGGTGATAGAACCGCTTGTATCGGACAACCCAATCAGAAGCTGCTCCACGCATAATTGTCCGTTGACGTGAAAACGGAGCTTCTTCCTGCAATTCGCGGCCAAATCCATATAAGAGACCCATTGTTCCGTGCTGCGGGTGATTGCCAATTTGGAGACGGACTCCAAATGATCTATGAAAACAATGCTTTCGTGCCTTCCGTAACGGAAATGAAGCATATCTTTGAACCACAAATGAAACAGATGAAACAGAATATCCAGGTGATCAGAAAGTCCAGTTTTAAAAATCTTCTGTTGAGCCAGAATAATTGACGAACTCCCCCGGCTCATGGACTCCTTCACTAATTGTAACACTACGTTTCTAATTTCTGCAAACCAATTCTGCTGGAGAATTTCTCTACATGATTCCAGTCCGGAAGCCATATGAACCACTGACCGGACAAGTCCTGCCGTATAGCCTTCCCCAATTAACGCCTGCATCATCATTTCCGGCTGTAAAGCGTGGAAAGGTACCTGCTGTGTCCGCGATTGAATCGTAGGCAGCAACGCCTGTCCATTTTCAGAAATGAGTATACCGACCACAGGAATCTGAGGCTCCTCCAAAAATTTAAGCAGGCTGTTAGCAGCTTGCACTGTCATGGTATCCGCCTGCCGAATGATATATACCTTAGGGTTGGAGCTTTCAGATTTGTATGAAAATATTCGTTGAAGCCCACGAATCTGATCAATTTTAATCGTTGCCCCATCAGGCTCTACAATGTGCAAGTCCGGGTGATTCCCGTGCTCTACCTTGCGGCATGACAAGCACTCCCCACATGCATCATCCGTCTGTTTCTCACAGAATAAAGCCTTGGCAAAGGTCTGTGCCATGTTCATCTGTCCGCTTCCCTGCGGTCCGCTAAAAACATAAGCATGGCTGACTGTGTGATTCCGCAATGCACTCTGCAGCATTTTTTTGGCTACATCCTGCCCCAATATATGTTGGAAAGACATATTTCCTCACTTTCTCCACTGAAAACAACGATGAACCATCAGCTAATCGTTGTTTCCCCGGGCGAGTTTGTTGCTGTTCCGATGATCTCACCCTCAAATCATGGTTCTTCAGTATAAGATGTACTGCTGTATGCATACTATGTTCGCCCACATGTACATAGTCAAAAATAATCTGCCAGCATGATCAGCAAGCAGATTATTTCATCGTGGCAACAGCCCGTTTGTATTCATTTATAACATAAGACTGCATTTTAAAATGAAAGATTAATCAATAAACCTCTAATCTCACCGACTCCTTGCAAAAGCTCTATCTTCCCTTGCTCGGTATCAAGCAGCTCATCTGCCATTTTGAGCAATAGCTCATCCACTTCATCAATCAGCTTATAACGCTTGCTGCGTCCCCGACGATCCCATCCCTTTGTGTCCTTCATAGACACGCCTCGCCGAACTGTATCTTCCAAAAACCGTTTGACCAGCATCTTATAGGCCTTCAACTCACGAATCGTCATTGAGCGAGCAAGACGATCTCCCTGCATTTGAATTTCCTTAAAGCGCCGGTTCAATTCCTCCTTCGAAGCCTGCTCCCCATTTTGCTGCATAACATCGGAGAAGCTTTTCGGTTGAATTGGCTTAGCACTCGTTTCATTTGTAGACAATGTACTGTGTAAAGGGCGGTAGCCCGGATTTATTTTCATATAAACCTGCTTTCTCCCCGGATGCTTCCCTTTTCCCTCAACGAACAGTTCAATAGAGAACTCGGGAGTCTCTTCGGCTTTCCGGGGGCTGCGCTGTAGCGCTGCCGTTTTAGTGGATCTGCTCCTCATTCCCATCATGAGCGAGAAACAGGCATTTCCACTATCATATCGGCAAAATAGGTTCTATTGTGTAGATTCAGAAATGCTCGAAACGGTCTACAGGCATCACGAAAACTGTCGCTCCACCCACCTGCACTTCAACAGGCAACGGCAGATAAGAGTCCGTCGTCCCACTCATAGGGGTAACGGGTGTGACCAGCTGTTCACGTACCTTGCAACTGCTGCGAATGACATTCATCAACGAGTCTACCTGATTGTCATCAACACCAATCATAAATGTCGTATTGCCTGCACGCAGAAATCCTCCTGTACTGGCCAATTTGGTAGCACGGAAGTTAGCCTTCACCAGTCCGCTGGATAATCTATTACTGTCCTTATCCTGTACAATCGCAATAATCAGCTTCATCCTGTATTCCTCCTTCAAGTCATACTAGGGACACCTTGTCCCTAGCTCAATTTTACCGTATATCCTTCGACAATTATACGCTAAAATTCTGAATAAACCGCTTTTTCAGCAAATCCTTCAATACTTGCTCTACCTGCTCTGGTGCGGGAGATGCGTCCACAATCGTAATTCGTTCCGGAAATTTGCGAGCCAGCTCCAGATAAGCCTCTCGTACCTTATGATGAAACGATATGCTCTCCATATCGAGGCGATCCATTTCCTCTCCCCGTGACGCATTAATTCTTGCCAACCCCAATTCGGGCTCAATATCCAGATAGAACGTGGCATCTGGCTCCCAATCATCTACCGCAAAGCGATTAATCGAAGCTACCTCTTCAATTCCGATTCCTCTTGCAAACCCTTGATAGACCAGGCTACTGTCCACAAAACGGTCACACAATACGATAGCTCCTTGTTCAATAGCCGGCTTTACCTTCTCCACCAAATGTTGGCGCCGCGCCGCCGCATATAAAAGTGCCTCTGTTCGGGCATCCATACTGGTATGAGCAGGATCCAGAATGATAGAACGAATCTTTTCAGAAATTTCGATGCCGCCCGGTTCCCTCGTCGTGACGACTGGATGGCCTTCTTCCTCCATATACTTTGCCAGTCGTTGGATCATGGTTGTTTTACCGGAGCCGTCTCCCCCCTCCAGCGTAATAAAAATGCCTTTGCGATTCATGTTATTCCCTGCTTTCCTGCCTGAAAAATAAAAGTCACCCACAGGCTGCGTATGCTTCTTTTATCCAGTCTTCTGTATTTGTTAATTCTCTAGTATTAATCTTTATTGTAAACGGAATACCCGAATCGTAAGCATACTTTCATCTGCTACCCCTTGCCATTTAGCTCCCAGCTCACGTAGACGAACCATCCGCAGAGCAATCGCTTCTGTGATCATTTCCCCTGCATATAGCAGTGGAATGCCTGGAGGATACGGAATAATCATTTCAGCAGCTGTCCTACCAGCTGATTCCTCTACAGGCACGATCTCCATCTGATCCGGATCAATCGGTTGAAGCCCAAACTGCACCGGACTAGAGTAAGCCTTCATTCCATCATTGTTCCACGTGGAAAAATCTAATTCTAGCCTCTGCTGCTCTTTCCCCGCTAACTCCGGCTCCTCCGCCGTCCCCTTAAATCTTATATCATTATTTATATGCACAAGAGCCTGCAACAGGTGACTCACATCCCTAGCTATAGAGCCTAACGTAAACAATAAAACCACATGTTTCTCGTCACTCATCTCTGGAATACATCCGTAAGTCTCCAACTCACGTTTTAATCCAAACCCATCTAGTACACCCCATGTATCATACAGCACCATTTTAAAAGGGTCCTGAGTTGAGTACCCATTTGTCCTCTCCTCAGCCCTTTCCAGGGCCTCAGAGATCCCCTTCTGAGCGTCACACTTTTCACTTGCCTGCTGTGTAGGCTCTACCAAGCGAAAGCGTGGGAGCTGCGCCAGGCCCTTTCTAAAAGCGTCTGCTGCCGCTAAGCCCTCTGTAAAGGCATCCGTGCCATAAGCATCAATATACCATCTTGCCAAATCCAGCGAGGCCATTAATGGATACGAAGGGCTGGAGCTTTGCACCATAGCCAGCCGCTGACGGAGCAGTTCCCGGTGAATTCTCCGTCCTTGCACATGTAGCATGGCGCCCATAGTCATAGCTGGAAGCATTTTATGTGTTGATTGGACGACTACATCAGCCCCACAGGAAAGAGCAGAGAATGGCAAACGAGGATGCAGCCCATAATGAGCACCATGTGCTTCATCTACCATCAACGGCACATCGGCTGCATGACAAGCTTTAGCTGTAGCAGTCAGATCACGCCCCATCCCATAATAGTTAGGCAACGTAAGTAACACTCCTTTAGCCGAAGGATAGTCCTTGAGTGCAGCCTTTATCGTGTCTGTCGATGGAGCAACCGCCAGCCCGCTTAGTGTATCTATTTCTGGATCTAGGAATACGGCCTCGGCCCCTGATAGCATTAGACCGTTCAGTACAGATTTGTGTACATTTCGCTGTACCAATAGTACATCTCCTGGCTTCGTGCATACGGTCAAAATCATAGCCAAATTACCGACTGTGCTGCCTCCAATAAGCCAAAAGCTCTCTTCTGCACCGAAGCACTTCGCAGCCAGCTCCTGACCTTCACGGATTACGTCTTCTGGGTGATGCAAATCGTCCAATCCGGTAATTTCCGTCGCATCAATAGACATCACCTCTTGCAACAGAGACGCCATTTCTTCATGCCTATAGACTTGTCCATTTTTATGACCGGGTACATGGAAAGAAGCATTTCCCTGAGAACTGTAACGTATTAGAGCTTCCACTAATGGTGCATGAACCGTCTTTTTCCCCATCATTCTGCAATCCTTCCAAACAAAGCTTTATATCTACCCTATTTTATCGTAAAATCAAGCGGAATCCTACTTTTACTCACAGAAAAAAAGGCCCGTATCGACAGACCTTGGAATGCCTATCCTTCAAACACTAGCTAGCGAAGGATATTATGCATTTTTCTGTACCCAAATTTGCTTTAGTTGATCAATAAAAAAATGATATTTGGCGTCAGTTGCATCCGTGTGCACCATTTCCGCTTCACACGTATCACAGATAAACTCGGAAACGATAAAAATGCCTTCATGTTTGTGTTGTCCGCATATGATGCAGCGGTGGTCACCTTGATCATGCATATCCATCCCACCTTGTTTCTTTTACTATTAGTATGGGTCACTTTCTACTATTTTAAACCTTTTCATAGCCCAGTTCGACGATATACTCTATATATATTCTCCTTGGGCTATTATGGTGTTTGTACCCCGTATGTTTAAAAAAACAGCCGCATATGCCGATATAATAAGAAAAGCTTCTATGTATGGATGCCCTTTCATCGAAGCCTTTGTAAACTTCATCAGTGAGAGCTTTTCCTGTAATTATAGAATAGGTTAGCTAACGCTAGATGTCGTCGTTCTATACTCTTACAAAAAATAATTGATGCTTATTAAAGCGGCATGAGCGAAGTACCGTCCCTTTTTCCGGCTGTGGACGGGAAGCCACTTGTGATGCAGTAGATTAATGAAAGGACTGTTCGCATGACAGAGGAAACCGGAACCAAAGCTACCTACTATCACTACAAGCTCATCAAAAAAATCAATATACCGCGTCAGCTGATATGGAGTCACCTCACACTGCCTGTTATTATGCTTCTCTTTCTGCTTCTTGCCTTTTCCTGGACTAGTGTATTTTTGTTTGCTCTTGCCTTTTTCCTAACCTTATGGGTACACTTCGTAATCTCGCGATCTGTCCTATATATAGGTGGTGGGACAGCCTTCCGCAAACGCTGGGCATTCCAGCGCAGGTTGCCTTGGCTAGGCTATATGACAGACCAGTACATAGGCTATAGGATTTTTCGTCGTGTGCACATACATACACTCTGGATTGGTATCTGCTTATCTGCCGTATTCATTCTCTGGTCTCCACCAGCCTTTACCGTATCCTTACTCTTCTGGCACTTATGGCTCATTGCACCGCGTTTATACGTCTTGAGTCGGCTTACAGGGGAGAGAAAAGATGGCATGTTGAAGTTCACCGATGAAGAAGCCTCCTACTATCAACAGTAAATCAATTCACCTCCTATCTGTACAGATCGAAACTTCAACTAATGTATCTCCAACGCTTCAGCCTAAGAATAATAAAAAGGAGCAACCCGACCCGGGTTGCTCCTTTTTTGTAATTTAACAATTATAATCCCTTTATTCTCTCACTAAATAGACTTAGACTTTATCCACATTATATATGTCGTTAAATTAGTAAATCAATCTATACACAAATATATAAAAGGAAGCCACTCTCTACACAACGGCAGTTTCAAGTGCTTCCCCATCTTATCATTCATCATTATCCGTACAGCAACCAATACACTATGAGTTAACTATGACCCTTCAATACATCTTGTGTTGCATACTTAAGTGAAAATCGCACTCTTAATTAAGGTCTACACTTTTACTCTTCACGGTAGCTTTTCTGTCTTTTGGAACCAATACGGTAAAAGAACCATCATGCACAGACAAATGTACCATGTGTTTATTTTTCTGGAACACCTTCTGATTCGAGGTAGATAAATTCGGTTCCTCAGTCCAGCCCCAGGCTGCAATCTCCTCCAGATAAGGAGCAGGTAGACTATCGCTTTCCTTCAACGCTGGCAATGCATAGCGTACATAGTCCATGTCCGAATTGCTGCTGGCCCGATCGGTTTTACTAGCTTCTTTGGGAACCGGAAACGTCTTCTCGTTAGCAGCACCCTCAAACGATGTCCAAGAAGGCTCCTCTTCCACGCACCCGGTAAGAATCGCGACAGCGACACTGAATAGCACCAATAGAGCAAGCCATTTATTTCGCCGCATGATCTTCCCTCCTTACCAGCCTGATTGACTATACAAAATCCTATAATGGAGTTTGCATAATTCTGCAATATAGCAGCGTATGTGTATGGGATTCAATACCTATATTATACAGGGTTTGCTCTTACATTCCGTAACAAAAATGTTACCTTCCTTTTGTAAGGATATTTCCAAATTACATCTATATGCAAAAAAAGAACCATAATCTTAATAAGATCATGGTTCTCTACTTGTTGCTTGGCAACGTCCTACTCTCCCAGGACCCTGCGGTCCAAGTACCATCGGCGCTGGAGGGCTTAACGGTCGTGTTCGGGATGGGTACGTGTGGAACCCCTCCGCTATCGCCACCAAACATGAATTTACACCGTAAATTCTTTTTCAGGAATCAGCATCGCCAAATGCTGTGTGTTTGTTCGTGTAACTTCAGCTACTTGAGCTGATGATATACTGAACTTACACCCTGAAAACTGGATCCGAAACTCATTGCGTCTTATCTTTAGGATAAGCCCTCGACCGATTAGTATTGGTCAGCTCCATGCATTACTGCACTTCCACCCCCAACCTATCTACCTCGTCGTCTTCAAGGGGTCTTACGTATTGGGAAATCTCATCTTGAGGGGGGCTTCACGCTTAGATGCTTTCAGCGCTTATCCCTTCCGTACATAGCTACCCAGCGGTGCTCCTGGCGGAACAACTGGTACACCAGCGGTACGTCCATCCCGGTCCTCTCGTACTAAGGACAGCTCCTCTCAAATTTCCTACGCCCACGACAGATAGGGACCGAACTGTCTCACGACGTTCTGAACCCAGCTCGCGTACCGCTTTAATGGGCGAACAGCCCAACCCTTGGGACCTACTTCAGCCCCAGGATGCGATGAGCCGACATCGAGGTGCCAAACCTCCCCGTCGATGTGGACTCTTGGGGGAGATAAGCCTGTTATCCCCAGGGTAGCTTTTATCCGTTGAGCGATGGCCCTTCCATGCGGTACCACCGGATCACTAAGCCCGACTTTCGTCCCTGCTCGACTTGTAGGTCTCGCAGTCAAGCTCCCTTCTGCCTTTGCACTCTTCGAATGATTTCCAACCATTCTGAGGGAACCTTGGGGCGCCTCCGTTACTCTTTAGGAGGCGACCGCCCCAGTCAAACTGCCCACCTGACACTGTCCTCGTACCGGATCACGGTACCAAGTTAGAACCTAGATACGATCAGGGTGGTATCCCAAGGATGCCTCCCCTCAAGCTGGCGCTCAAAGTTCAACGGCTCCCACCTATCCTGTACAGATCGTACCCAAATTCAATATCAAGCTGCAGTAAAGCTCCATGGGGTCTTTCCGTCTTGTCGCGGGTAACCTGCATCTTCACAGGTATTAAAATTTCACCGGATCTCTCGTTGAGACAGCGCCCAAGTCGTTACGCCATTCGTGCGGGTCAGAATTTACCTGACAAGGAATTTCGCTACCTTAGGACCGTTATAGTTACGGCCGCCGTTTACTGGGGCTTCGGTTCATAGCTTCGCCCGAAGGCTTACCACTCCCCTTAACCTTCCAGCACCGGGCAGGCGTCAGCCCGTATACTTCGCCTTGCGGCTTCGCACAGACCTGTGTTTTTGCTAAACAGTCGCTTGGGCCTTTTCACTGCGGCCCCCTCGGGCTATTCACCCTACCGAGGCACCCCTTCTCCCGAAGTTACGGGGTCATTTTGCCGAGTTCCTTAACGAGAGTTCTTCCGCGCGCCTTAGAATTCTCTTCTCGCCTACCTGTGTCGGTTTGCGGTACGGGCACCTTCTCCTGGCTAGAGGCTTTTCTTGGCAGTCTGAGATCATGACCTTCGCTACTCTAATTTTCGCTCCCCATCACAGCCCAGCCTTAACGATGTGCGGATTTGCCTACACATCAGCCTCACTGCTTAGACGGACATCCATCAGTCCGCGTCACTACCCTACTGCGTCACCCCATCGCTCATAGCGGATTACGGTGGTACAGGAATTTCGACCTGTTGTCCTTCGACTACGCCTATCGGCCTCGCCTTAGGTCCCGACTTACCCTGAGCGGACGAACCTTCCTCAGGAACCCTTAGGCTTTCGGCGGATCTGATTCTCACAGATCTTTTCGTTACTCATACCGGCATTCTCACTTGAATGCAGTCCAGCGCTCCTTCCGGTACACCTTCAACCCGCATTCAACGCTCCCCTACCCCTGATGCAAAGCATCAAGCCATAGCTTCGGTGGTGTGTTTAGCCCCGTTACATTTTCGGCGCAGAGTCACTCGACCAGTGAGCTATTACGCACTCTTTCAATGGTGGCTGCTTCTAAGCCAACATCCTGGTTGTCTGTGCAACTCCACATCCTTTCCCACTTAACACACACTTGGGGACCTTAGCTGATGGTCTGGGCTGTTTCCCTTTCGACAATGGATCTTAGCACTCACTGTCTGACTCCCGGAACTAAATCCATGGCATTCGGAGTTTGACTGAGCTTGGTAACCCTTGCGGGCCCCGCACCCAATCAGTGCTCTACCTCCACGATTCTTTTTTCCGAGGCTAGCCCTAAAGCTATTTCGGGGAGAACCAGCTATCTCCGGGTTCGATTGGAATTTCTCCGCTACCCCCACCTCATCCCCGCATTTTTCAACATGCGTGGGTTCGGGCCTCCAGTGCGTGTTACCGCACCTTCACCCTGGACAGGGGTAGATCACCCGGTTTCGGGTCTACGTCCACGTACTCAGTCGCCCTATTCAGACTCGCTTTCGCTGCGGCTTCAGCTCTTCACCTTAACCTTGCACGGGAACGTAACTCGCCGGTTCATTCTACAAAAGGCACGCCATCACCCATCGATCGGGCTCTGACTTCTTGTAAGCACACGGTTTCAGGATCTATTTCACTCCCCTTCCGGGGTGCTTTTCACCTTTCCCTCACGGTACTGCTTCACTATCGGTCGCCAGGGAGTATTTAGCCTTGGCAGATGGTCCTGCCGGATTCATACGGGGTTTCACGTGCCCCGCACTACTCGGGATCCGTCTCGGAGGGAACAGGTTTTGAACTACAGGGCTTTTACCTTCTCTGGCGGGCCTTTCCAGACCTCTTCATCTAACCGGTTCCTTTGTAACTCCATGTGAGACGTCCCACAACCCCAAGGAGCAAGCTCCTTGGTTTGGGCTAATCCGCGTTCGCTCGCCGCTACTGACGGAATCACTATTGTTTTCTCTTCCTCAGGGTACTTAGATGTTTCAGTTCCCCTGGTCTGCCTCTCACTCACCTATGAATTCAGTGAGTAGTGACTGTCGATGAAGACAGCCGGGTTTCCCCATTCGGACATCCCCGGATCAAAGCTTGCTTACAGCTCCCCGAGGCCTTATCGTTGTTCGCCACGTCCTTCGTCGGCTCCTGGCGCCTAGGCATCCTCCGTGTGCTCTTTGTAGCTTAACCTAGACTTTTCTTTCGCAGAAAGAAAATGTCGATGTTCAATAAGAAAATGATTTTTGCTATAAGCAAAATATCTTTCCTTATTAGCTACCTTTATTTCACTTGTTTACACAAGATCAGCTTAAAGGAATATTCTAAAACGCAATTTCGTTTCGGTATCCAGTTTTCAAGGTGCAATTTGAGAGTTTGAACTCTCAAAACTGAGCAACGAGTGAGTAACAGGCCGAAACCTGAGTTTTGAAGCTTACGCTTCATATTTGAATGTTTCCATTGCAGGAAACGATTCTCCATAGAAAGGAGGTGATCCAGCCGCACCTTCCGATACGGCTACCTTGTTACGACTTCACCCCAATCATCTACCCCACCTTCGGCGGCTGGCTCCTTGCGGTTACCTCACCGACTTCGGGTGTTGTAAACTCTCGTGGTGTGACGGGCGGTGTGTACAAGACCCGGGAACGTATTCACCGCGGCATGCTGATCCGCGATTACTAGCAATTCCGACTTCATGTAGGCGAGTTGCAGCCTACAATCCGAACTGAGACCGGCTTTTCTAGGATTGGCTCCACCTCGCGGCTTCGCTTCCCGTTGTACCGGCCATTGTAGTACGTGTGTAGCCCAGGTCATAAGGGGCATGATGATTTGACGTCATCCCCACCTTCCTCCGGTTTGTCACCGGCAGTCTGCTTAGAGTGCCCAGCTTGACCTGCTGGCAACTAAGCATAAGGGTTGCGCTCGTTGCGGGACTTAACCCAACATCTCACGACACGAGCTGACGACAACCATGCACCACCTGTCTCCTCTGTCCCGAAGGAAAGGCCTATCTCTAGACCGGTCAGAGGGATGTCAAGACCTGGTAAGGTTCTTCGCGTTGCTTCGAATTAAACCACATACTCCACTGCTTGTGCGGGTCCCCGTCAATTCCTTTGAGTTTCAGTCTTGCGACCGTACTCCCCAGGCGGAATGCTTAATGTGTTAACTTCGGCACCAAGGGTATCGAAACCCCTAACACCTAGCATTCATCGTTTACGGCGTGGACTACCAGGGTATCTAATCCTGTTTGCTCCCCACGCTTTCGCGCCTCAGCGTCAGTTACAGCCCAGAGAGTCGCCTTCGCCACTGGTGTTCCTCCACATCTCTACGCATTTCACCGCTACACGTGGAATTCCACTCTCCTCTTCTGCACTCAAGCTCTCCAGTTTCCAGTGCGACCCGAAGTTGAGCCTCGGGATTAAACACCAGACTTAAAGAGCCGCCTGCGCGCGCTTTACGCCCAATAATTCCGGACAACGCTTGCCCCCTACGTATTACCGCGGCTGCTGGCACGTAGTTAGCCGGGGCTTTCTTCTCAGGTACCGTCACTCTTATAGCAGTTACTCTACAAGACGTTCTTCCCTGGCAACAGAGCTTTACGATCCGAAAACCTTCATCACTCACGCGGCGTTGCTCCGTCAGGCTTTCGCCCATTGCGGAAGATTCCCTACTGCTGCCTCCCGTAGGAGTCTGGGCCGTGTCTCAGTCCCAGTGTGGCCGATCACCCTCTCAGGTCGGCTACGCATCGTCGCCTTGGTAGGCCTTTACCCCACCAACTAGCTAATGCGCCGCAGGCCCATCCACAAGTGACAGATTGCTCCGCCTTTCCTCCTTCTCCCATGCAGGAAAAGGATGTATCGGGTATTAGCTACCGTTTCCGGTAGTTATCCCTGTCTTGTGGGCAGGTTGCCTACGTGTTACTCACCCGTCCGCCGCTAGGTTATGTAGAAGCAAGCTTCTACATAACCCCGCTCGACTTGCATGTATTAGGCACGCCGCCAGCGTTCGTCCTGAGCCAGGATCAAACTCTCCATTAAAGACCAACCGAAGTTGGTTTATAGAAAGAGCGATTAGCTCATGTTGAAACTGACGAGATAAAATATCTCTTGTTTGATTTTGCGAACAAAATCAGTTTACTCACTCGTTGTTCAGTTTTCAAAGATCAAACATTCTTTGTTTGCTTTAGGTTTTCTTTCGTTCCCCTCAGCAACTTTTATAGTATATCATGTTATTCAGGTTTGTGTCAACACTTTTTTTTAAAGAGTGTTTTCTGCTTCTTTTATTTCAACACTTGAAGCGACAAGAAAGAATATATCATAAATCCACTATATTGTGCAACTGTTTTTTTAAAAAAACTCAGTTAAGTAACAATACACTCGATATAAATCTCTCTTTGAAGCATCAGGTTAATGATCTCGCCATCTACTTGAATCAACGGACGAGTCGGGTGGTCTCGATCAGCAAATATAATTTCCCCTGTACGGTTATCATTGAGACGCACCTTGGTCCCATTATTAAATTGGGTTAGCTTTTGAATGAAGACTTGCACGACACTTGGGTCCAGCTTTCCAAATGATTCTGATTTGATTTGCTCTAGAACCAGATACGGTGATTGGGCAGGTCGGTATGTTTTCTCCAGAGTCATGGCATGGAATACATCAGCCACCCCTACGATTTTAGCGTATATGTGGATTTGCTCCCCTTTAAGACGCAATGGATATCCAGTACCGTCCACTTTCTCGTGATGTTGAAGAGCTGCCAAACGCACACCTTCGTTAATAGCCTTCACATTTTTAAGCAATTGGTATCCTAGTGATGTATGGCGGCGTACTTCTTCTTGCTCTTCCTGCGTTAGTTGGGAAGGCTTGTACAGAATGGACGGGTCCATCTTAGCATTTCCTATATCATGAAGCAATCCGGCAAAAGCCACCTGCATCCAATCCTTTTGAGGCAACCCAATCCATTGTGCAATGGAGTAAGAGGTAAGGGAGGTTAGCACGGCATTGTGAAAAATATAGTCCACTTCGATCATAGCAGGCGGAGTATAGGTCATTACATTATAGCGTTGGATATGCGCCAGCAAGGACTCTAGTTGTCCCCGCAACTCATATATAGATAAATTAGAGACGAGCACTGATTGAAACGCATTCTTAACAAGCATCACCATTTTGTCATACTCATCCTGGAATTGTTCAGATTCATCTCGCCCATCTAACGAAGCTCCCTGCGATTCAGCTGTCCCAGATCGAACAGTGGTAGGCTCGCTACCGGATTTTGCAATATCATCCGTCCCTACCTCTACTTGTTGAATCAGGAACGCCTCTAAAATCTCTAAGTCACGTGGTAGCAGAATTCGCCCTTTCGGTAGTAGCAAGCTGCCCATTTCAGTAAAAACGTCGCTTTGCAATTTAAGTCCTGCTTTTAATTCGGATACGGGTACAGTTGTCATGGTCAACCTCTCTGTTCTCACAACAGCTGCTCCAGCTGCCAGTTATGATGTCATTATATTACTTGGAAATGATCCTGTACATTCATTTTATGCCATTTAAAAACGTACTGGTCTGAATTGGTCAGCCTGAACAAGAAAAAAAGACTCTCTTGACCAAATAGCCAGAGAGTCTCTTCAATCTACATTTGTTGTTTCTATATTCAGGGCTTATTCGTCCTCAGAAGATTCTGAATCGTTACCTTCCGTATCTTCTGTATTCACTTCAAGAGTTGGTTCAGCAGATGATAGAGTTGGCTCCTCACCAGTTCCTCCATCCTCTAATAAATCCTCAAGCAGTTCATCTTGCTCCTCATTCTTGTTCGCACGACAAACCGTTGCAACCGAATCATCATCGCGAATATTAATCAGTCTTACCCCTTGCGTATTCCGACCCATCGTGGAGATTTCCCCCATGCTAGTCCGGATCAAGGTGCCACTAGCTGTAATAATCATCAAGTCCTCTTCGGCTTTTACAACCTTGAGGCCGACAACTGGACCATTTTTATCGGTAACGTTAATCGTCTTGATCCCCTTGCCCCCACGGCTCTGGATACGATAATCCACAGCAGGGGTACGTTTGCCATAACCCTTGGCTGTTACGATCAGAATATCCAGGTCGGTATTGACGATATCCATGCCGATTACAGCATCACTTTCATCAAGACTAATCCCTTTAACTCCTGTAGCACTACGTCCCATAGATCGTACATCACTTTCAGGGAAACGGATAGACATCCCTTGTGCTGTGCCGATAATCATTTCCTGCTGTCCATCAGTCAGCTTCACTTCGATCAGGGCGTCATCTTCGCGCAAGTTAATGGCAATCAGGCCGCCTTTGCGGATATTCGCATAGTCATCAAGAGGTGTTTTCTTAATAATCCCATGTTGGGTCGCAAAGAATAGATAACTGTCCTCCACAAATTCCTCAATTGGAATTACCGCATTGATCGACTCACCCTGTTCAATCTGAATCAGGTTAATAATCGGTGTCCCCCGAGCTGTCCGGCTTAAGTCTGGAATCTCATAAGCCTTAATCCGGTATACCTTGCCCTTGTCCGTAAAGAATAACAAATGATGATGTGAATTCGTAATGAACAGATGCTCTACGAAGTCCTCATCTTTGGTATCCATACCTACTACACCACGACCACCGCGTTTTTGACTGCGATACGTAGTAACAGGAAGGCGTTTGATATATCCAGTATGGGTTACAGTAATAATAACGTCTTCACGCGGAATGAGATCCTCATCAAGAATACTTTCTTCACCCACTGTAATTTCAGTGCGACGATCATCGGCGAAGCGTCCTTTCAGCTCATTCAGCTCTTCACTAATGATGTTGAGTACCAGATGCTCATTCGCCAAAATTTCACGGTATTCCATTATCTTTTGAATTAGCTCGTTATATTCGTTCTCGATCTTCTCACGTTCCAAACCGGTTAAGCGTTGCAGACGCATATCGAGAATAGCCTGAGCCTGCTCAAGAGTCAGCGAGAAACGCTCAATCAGTCCTTCACGGGCTGCTTCTGCAGTTTGGGAAGAACGAATCAAGGAAATAACTTCGTCCAGATGGTCAAGAGCAATACGCAAGCCTTCCAGAATGTGTGCTCTAGCTTCGGCTTTTTTCAGATCGAATTCTGTCCGACGACGAATAACCTCAATCTGATGCTTGAGATAATAATACAAGACATCTTTCAGGTTCAAAATCTTCGGCTCATTGTTTACAATCGCAAGCATATTGATACCAAAATTGGACTGCATGGCTGTATGTTTAAACAAATTATTCAGAACGACGTTCGGGTTCACATCTCTACGCAACTCGATAACGATACGCATACCCGTACGGTCGGATTCATCTCGAAGATCCGTAATGCCTTCAATACGCTTGTCACGTACTAATTCAGCAATTTTCTCGACCAGACGAGCCTTGTTCACTTGGTAAGGCAGTTCATGCACGATAATCCGTGCTTTATTGCCAATCTCTTCTATGGTGGTCTTCGCACGCATGGTCACAGATCCGCGGCCAGTCTGATACGCCTGGCGAATGCCTGAGCGACCTAAGATATAACCTGCTGTCGGGAAATCCGGCCCTTGAATGTAATCCATAAGTTCCATCGGCGTAATGTCAGGGTTTTCGATCAGCGCTTGTACACCATCGATAACCTCTCCCAAGTTATGCGGAGGAATATTGGTTGCCATACCAACTGCAATCCCGCCGACACCGTTAACCAGCAAGTTAGGATAACGTGCAGGCAATACGACAGGCTCGTTCTCTTCACCATCGTAGTTAGGCATAAAATCAACGGTCTCTTTGTTCAAATCACGGAGCATTTCCATGGCTATCTTGGACAGCCGTGCTTCAGTGTAACGCATTGCTGCTGCCATATCTCCATCCACGGAGCCAAAGTTACCGTGTCCATCCACCAACATATAACGCAAGGAAAAATCCTGCGCCATCCGCACCATCGTATCATACACAGCCGTATCACCATGAGGGTGGTACTTACCGATAACTTCACCGACGATTCTTGCTGATTTTTTATAAGGCTTATCTGGCGACATGCCTAGCTCGGACATCGCGTACAAAATACGACGGTGTACCGGCTTCAGTCCGTCCCGCACATCAGGCAAGGCACGGCTAACAATAATACTCATGGCATAATCCATAAAGGATTCGCGCATTTCCACTCCGATATCCCTATTGATGATTTGCGAGTTATTTTGATCCGCCATGCTGGTCCTCCTTCTCATCCTTCAATACAGCGCTCTCTATGTGAAAAGCCTAACAAGACACTGCCTATATACTCCGCTCCTTGCGCAGGATTTTGGCTGAAATCCTCATCTGTATAATTATATTACTTTCACAAAAAGAGCACAATTAAACGCATTTGTCCTCTTTACAGCGTAAAACCCTCGTCATTCCCCTTCTGCCTGTAGCAGATTGCTATTTTCTTGTACAACTTACAAGCCCTGATTATAACAAATTCCCCTGAACTGGGGATTAGCCCCCACCCTAAGGGCCTTTTCCACATACAATACGTATACGGTCAGGGTTCTACTTAGCAAAATTCCGAAAAACGCCGTATTTCTCTATTATATCATTGTTTTACGCGCTTGTCCTTTAGTTTCCCTTGTTTTGTTAAAGGGTGTGTATTCCAGGTACATGACTCATATTTCGAAAAGAAAGGGATGAGAATACTTGTCAATTCAGCGAGTATCCAGTAAGTGGGCCAAAACAAATGCCATTCTTCCCCATCCGACATTGGCCGCTTATATACCGGAAACACGTTTGTACACGTTTGAGCACCTGAATGAAATGTTGGCGGTGTATGGAACTGTCTATATTAAGCCGGATAATGGTACTTATGGTAAAGGGGTTATGCGCGCAGAAAGGCAGACAGAGCAGCTTCCGCCGACAGAAGAAGGAATCATCGAGGAGAGAACTTGGTATGTGCTTCGCTATGAAGTAGATATCCTCACCTTTGAAAGTCTGGATGAGTTGCATAGGGTGGTTTCTTCTCGTATAAAGAAACGTCCATATCTAATACAGCGCGGAATTCCTCTTCTTCAGCATGAAGCCCGTCCCTTCGATCTGAGGGTATTAACCCAGATGAACTTGAGGCATCAATGGGAAACAACGCTTATTGTAGGACGTGTAGCTGCTCCTGACAAAGTCGTCACCAATCATCACAGCGGTGGGACAACGCGCTTTTTCAATGAATTGGTGGCTCCATACATGGATGTAAAGGAAGCCGTTCGACTGGAGCAAAAATTATCGAAAATGGGCGAGCGAGTAGCTTGGCAGCTACAAAAAAGATACCCTCGTTTAAGGGAAATCGGGTTAGATGTAGGATTGGACCAGCAAAACTATCCGTGGATTTTGGAGGTCAATACAAGACCAGCCATCAAAGTGTTCGCTTCTCTCCCAAACAAAAGCCTCTATCATAAAATATTCAGATATGCAGTAGGCTACGGCCGGTATACGGCATCCACAGGTAAACCTGTACGCTCTAAGAAAAAGGCCTAAAACATTGAAATTAAATATTCAAATCCATCCGGGCTGGTTAATGACAAGAAAAGGGACGCCCCATTTGGGCGCCCCTTGTGCACTCTTTCCTATACAATCCTAATGAACAGATAACATAGCCATCAGGATGGAATAACACACATTAGAAATCTAGGTTTTTCACGTACTTCGCATGTTCTTGGATAAAGTCGCGGCGAGGTTCTACATTGTCACCCATTAAGGTATTGAACAGCGTATCAGCCAGCATCGCGTCACTGACAGTTACCTGCAGCATTGTACGGCTCTCTGGGTCCATCGTGGTTTCCCAAAGTTGGGTCGCATTCATCTCACCCAAACCTTTATAACGCTGTACATTGTACTTCGCATTTTCTCCAAATTCCTTAATGATCTCGTCACGTTCCGCCTCAGAGTTCGCATAACGAACAACTTTGTTACGCTCGACTTTGAATAGTGGTGGCTGAGCAATGTATATATAGCCCGCATCAATGATTTTGCGCATGTAGCGATAGAAGAACGTCAGCAACAATGTGCGAATATGAGCACCATCGACATCGGCATCTGTCATGATAATGACCTTGTGGTAACGGGCTTTGGTGATGTCAAAATCATCTCCGATCCCTGTACCCATTGCTGTTACCATCGAACGTATTTCATCACTGGACAAAATACGGTCCAAGCGTGCCTTTTCAACATTCAGGATTTTACCGCGAATTGGCAAAATCGCTTGAAAGTGACGATCACGCCCCTGCTTGGCCGATCCCCCTGCTGAGTCACCTTCGACGATGTACAATTCACTGATCGAAGCGTCCTTAGAGGAGCAATCCGCCAGCTTACCTGGGAGCGAACTAATTTCCAACGCACTTTTGCGACGTGTAAGTTCACGCGCTTTGCGCGCTGCTTCCCGGGCTCGAGCTGCTTGTAATGATTTATCAACCACACGGCGGGAGACGGACGGGTTTTCCTCCAGGAATTCCTGGAGTTTCTCTGCGAACAGAGACTCGACAATTCCTCGCACTTCACTGTTGCCGAGCTTTGTTTTAGTCTGACCCTCAAACTGTGGTTCTGGGATTTTGACGGAGATGATCGCTGTCAAACCTTCGCGTACATCGTCACCGGTCAAATTGGCGTTGTTATCCTTAATCAAGCCATTTTTGCGTGCATAATCGTTAATAATCCGGGTTAATGCACTCTTGAAACCTGATTCATGAGTTCCGCCCTCATGGGTGTTGATATTGTTGGCAAAAGAATAAATATTCTCGGTATAGCTGTCGTTATATTGCAATGCAACTTCGACCTGAATCATGTCACGAGAGCCTTCGACATAAATCGGCTGTTCATGCAGTGCTTCTCTTTTTTGATTCAGAAACTGCACATATTCACTGATTCCACCCTCATAGTGAAATGTATCGCTGGCGCCTGTCCGTTCATCGGTCAAGCTAATTGCAATGCCCTTGTTCAGGAAAGCCAGCTCACGAATCCGCGTCTGCAGCGTATCATAGTCATATACGGTCGTTTCGGTAAAGATTTGTTCGTCCGGATAGAAGGTCGTTTGGGTACCTGTCTCTTCTGTATCACCGATGACTCTGACATCATACTGTGGAGCACCACGATGGTATTCCTGCTCATATACATGTCCATCCCGTTTGACATGAACGATCATTTTGCTGGAGAGAGCGTTCACCACGGATACACCAACCCCGTGCAGACCACCAGACACCTTGTACCCTCCGCCTCCGAATTTACCACCTGCGTGAAGTACGGTCATTACGACTTCCAGCGCTGATTTTTTCATTTTGGCGTGTTCACTTACCGGAATACCGCGGCCGTTATCTGTAACGGTAATGCTATTATCTTTGTGAACGACAACTTGAATGCTGTTACAATAACCCGCCAGCGCTTCGTCAATACTGTTGTCCACAACTTCCCAGACCAGATGATGGAGCCCCTTGACGCTCGTGGAGCCAATATACATCCCGGGACGTTTCCGAACCGCTTCCAGGCCTTCGAGGACCTGAATCTCGCCCGCATCATAAGACGGTTGATTCATAGACATGCCTTTCACCTACTTCTATAGATTTCTATGGTTAAGCATTGGCAACAAACTGGTTTGCCCGCTTTTTGAGTGTTGTTGAGGAGATGGGGGAATAATACACCGTATTCTGAGTCACTACGATGGACTTGGCTTCCTCTTCGCCAATCATCTCGACATGCTTTTGCTGCTGAGCGTGGTTCACGTATTGTTTGGAGATTTTAGAGGATTTTTCAATCGAGATATCGAAAATAGCCACAAGCTCTGACGAGCGGATGATCTTTTCTCCACCCAGATGAATATACATACCGGTCACTCACTCCTTAGTGTTCCACATGCCCGTCGTGGACGTGATAAATATGGGCACCCTTAAGTCGTTCTGCGTTCAACGTCTCAATCCCGGTTGCCGTGATAAAGGTCTGTACCTTGCTTTGGAAAGTCTCGATCAGCTGAGTCTGACGATAGGGGTCCAGCTCGGACAATACATCATCCAGCAGCAGGATAGGATACTCCCCAATTTCCTCATGAATTAATTCTATTTCGGCCAGCTTCAAAGACAGGGCCGTCGTCCGCTGCTGCCCCTGAGAGCCATACGTATGCACTTCTCTGCCGTTAATGGCAAAGGCCAAATCATCACGATGGGGTCCCGCCAAAGTCATGCCACGGCGGATTTCCTGTTCCCTCATTTGGGATAACTTTATCATAAATCGCTCCAATAAGACAGCTTCATCTTCTTCCTCTGGCTCACCGAAAGAGGGAACATAGGTTAATTTTAACTCTTCTGTCCCACCTGCAATCCCTTCATGAATGGCCTGGGCCCACTTTTGTAGCTTTGTTATAAATTGTTTCCGCTTTTTTACAATTTTAACACCATGCTCAACAAGTTGCTCATTCCATACCTCCAGCATCAGCTGCACGGACGCCATATCTTTACCCCAAGCTTGCTTGAGCAGGTTATTCCGCTGAACCAGCACTTTCTGATATTGCTGCAAATGATACAAATATCCTGGCGCAACTTGTCCAATTTCCATGTCAAGAAACCGGCGGCGAACCCCCGGTGTTCCTTTGACAATTTCCAGATCCTCGGGCGCAAACATGACCACGTTTAACGAACCGATAAAATCGCTCAGCTTTCGCTGTTCTAGCCCGTTGATCTTTGCTTTTTTGCCTTGTGTGGATAACGAGAGATCCAATCTGATTTTCCCGTATTTCTTATCCACATCGGCAGCCAGATGGGTGGAAGTAGCCCCGAAAGAAATTAATTCCTTGTCGCGGGACGTTCGGTGACTTTTAGTTAAAGCCAATACAAAAATCGCCTCAACCAGATTCGTTTTGCCTTGCGCATTTTGTCCGATCAGCAAATTAACGGGCCCGAATTCATTCAGCTCCAGCTGTTCATAGTTCCGGTACTGCTGCAAAACAATGTTGTTCACAAACACATAGGGTCCCCCTTGTTATTCCGCACCTAAAAGGAGTCCTTGCCGTTCAGGCGATCATGCTCCTGCCGTAACCTCGAAACGTCCAATGTCCTCTACTTCTACGGTATCGCCTGGGTACAATTTTCTTCCGCGACGTTCTTCTGGCTCACCATTAACACGAACTTGCCCCTCCTGCAGTAGGGCTTTAGCCATGCCTCCTGTGGATACACAATCGGCTAATTTCAAAAATTGATCGAGCTTGATGTATTCGGTCTGTATAGATATTGCTTTCAAGGCTTGTTCATCCTTTCGCTTGTTCGGGTGGGTGACGCTAGTTGGTTGTGCGATATGGCAGGATGATATACAGCGCATTGCTGGAATCTGCCGGTTTTAAAATAATGGGGCTCATAATGCCGGTAAAAGCAATCGTCAGCTGCTCGCTGTCAATTACCTTCAGCACGTCGAGCATATATTTGGAGTTGAACGAGATTTTGAGTGGCTCTCCCTCAAATTTGGATACATTTACTTCCTCACGCACTTTACCAAGTTCAGATGAGCTGGAGGAAATCTCTAGATCACCGTTTTCCAACGATTGCATTTTTACAATATTCGTTTTTTCCTCACGAGAAAGCAAATAAGCACGGTCAATAGACTCGCTCAAACTTTTTGTGTCCACAATCAGTTCTGTTTTGTAGGAAGTCGGAATAATTCTAGAAGTATCAGGATAGGTGCCGTCCAAGATGCGGGAGTAAAATAACACGCGATCCACCTTAAATAATACCTGATTGTCCGCTACGACGATATCCACAAGCATATTTTGATCCGGAATAATTCTGCTCAGCTCATTGAGCGTTTTGCCTGCAATGACAACATTGCTAAAACGCAAGCCTTCAGACGTCTCCAAATGAGCGCTACGGGTGGCAAGGCGGTGGCGGTCCGTTGCGACAAATTTCAATTCGCCCTCAGCCAGATTCCACAATACACCAGTCAAAATAGGTGTCGTTTCATGGGTAGAGATGGAGAATACCGTCTGTTTAATCATATTTTTAAGCAAATCACCTGGCACAGAGATCACTTGATTTTCCTCAATGTTGGGAAGCACCGGAAATTCTTCAGGGTCCAAACCAACGATCTGAATTTCAGTAGCACCGGATGAGATGAAGGTTTGGAATTGGTCTTTTACCTCCATACGGATCTCCTGAGACGGCAACTTTTTGATAATTTCGACAAAGAATTTAGCGGGTAGCACTACACTGCCGGGTTGTTCGATCTGAACGACCGTTTGGTCACCATCCTCCATCGGAATAAAGGATTGAATAGAGATGTCTGTATCGCTGGCGGTCAGTGTGACTCCCTGGTGATTCACATCGAGCTTAATACCACTCAAAATTGGAATTGTCGTCCGACTGGATATCGCTTTGGATACATGTTGTATGGCCTCGTTCAAAACGTTTTTCAGAATGCTAATCTTCATAAGTTCCTCCTACGGGTTTTAATCCTTCAAGCACGCGTTGACGCGGGCCTTATATAGGTGATGTATATCTTTAAAATATATTAGTAATAGTAATAGGCGCACTGAATATGTGGATAACTATCTGTAACCCTAATAAAATCAAGCCTATCCACATGTGTATAAATTGTGTATAGGCTCTGAACTTGTTCAGGTTGGATTTTTGATTTTTTCTATTAGGTTGTTGATAACTTTAAATAGATCCTGATCCACTTGAATGGATTTGGAGATTTTTTCGTGCGCATGAATGACAGTCGTATGATCACGTCCGCCGAAAGCTTCGCCGATTTTCGGCAAAGAATAGTCGGTTAACTCACGGGAAAGATACATGGCAATCTGCCGTGGAAAAGCCACAGCCTTCGTCCGCTTACGTGCTTTGAAATCTTCCAGTCGTAGATTATAAAATTCCCCGACTTGATGCTGTATATCCTGAATCGTGATCATTTTTGGACGGCTGGATGGGATAATATCCTTTAACGCCTCAGCCGCGAGATGGCTTGATACATCCTGATTGGTTAAGGAAGAATAAGCGACAACGCGAATGAGCGCTCCTTCCAGCTCACGGATGTTTGTATCAATTTGATTCGCGATATACATCATGGCCTCATTAGGAATATCCAGATTTTCCGCCCGCGCCTTTTTCCGAAGAATAGCAATTCTCGTCTCCAGATCCGGCGGTTGAATATCCGTAATCAGTCCCCACTCGAAGCGAGAGCGCAGCCGTTCTTCCAGCGTTGGAATCTCTTTAGGCGGCCGATCGCTTGAGATTATAATCTGCTTGCGTTCCTCATGAAGCGCATTGAACGTATGGAAAAATTCCTCTTGCGTCGATTCCTTGCCCGCAATGAATTGAATATCATCAATGAGCAAAATATCAATGTTGCGATATTTATTCCGAAAACTTTCCCCACGGTTGTCGCGGATGGCATTAATGAATTCGTTCGTAAACTTCTCCGACGATAAATAAACGACCTTGCTGGTCGGATTGTGCTCCAAAATATAGTGTCCGATAGCATGCATCAGATGCGTTTTCCCCAGACCTACACCACCGTATAGAAACAGCGGATTGTAAGCTTTGGCCGGCGCCTCGGCGACGGCCAGCGATGCCGCATGGGCAAAACGGTTCCCCGATCCGATGACAAATGTATCGAATGTATATTTGGGATTCAGCATATGGGACACAGCTTCTTCTTGAACGACCGGCTGCTGCTGAGGTTGTTGCTGAAGGTCGACCTCGGCGGGCTTGTTCTCTTCAATAACGAACTTGACCTCTAAATGCTTGCCCAAAATCTCATAAACCGTTGCCCCGACTAACTTGGTATAGCGGCTTTCAAGCCATTCCACGGCAAAAGTTGTCGGTGCAGAAATCACAATGGAGTGGTCATTTAGTTTCGCTGCCTTGGTAGCCTTAAACCAAGTGTCGTAACTCGGCTTACTCAGCTTGGTTTGTATAATGGATAGAATTTGCTGCCATAGTTCAGAGGTATGGCTGTCCAC